>CAZRMA010000023.1:0-18992 GCA_964600655.1 uncultured Ignavibacteriaceae bacterium | reverse complement strand
GATAAATCACTGCTAACAGGCAGCACTGCTGTTATATCAGGATTGTACCAGTTTGATGAAGTTTCCTCAACAAGATCGCCAACAACAGGTGATTCGGGTGTTAAACGAATAATAAATCCATCTGAAGAAATACTGGCAATAGAGTTACTTCCACCAGAATAAATTTTTGAAGAATCTATTACAGTAGTTCCTTTTGTAACATTTTCTAGCTCCCAATACGTAGAATAAAATTTTGAAGTGCTGTCTATTTTAAAAGTTACTTTATAATCATCACCTGTCAATAAGCTTTTATCAACAACATCAACTTGCATTTTTCCAGAAGTTCCACCGGAAATTTTTGATGCATCCTTTAGTGAGATTGCAGGATCATACAGATTGGAATTCATTACAACCGTAAACATACTGCTCTGCAAATTATTTTCACTTTCCTGACTTAGTGCGGCAGCGGAAAGATAATAATCGCCTTTTGCACCAAATACCGTATCAGGATTATTCTTAAAAACTAGTGCAGAATTATTTAATGCATAGCTTGTAACTGCGAAATAATATGGCCTTCCTTTAATGAATGGCTGACCAGTAAAGGGATCTGTAGTCAATCTTAATCTTATTTTTCCTTTTGATTGCTGAGAATAGATAGAAGGATCTAGTTGATTATTACTTACAGGATATAGAAGTTCTATTCCGCCTGTTTCCGGATTTTCTTTATAGACATTACTTATTGAATCACTTAAATCATATCTTTCGATAATTTTTCTATTCTCATGATCATCTACAGTTGCAAAGAAAGAATTTGTCTTAAATGAATAGACATTGTAACCTTCAAAACTTAAATCCCACGCGGGCGTTTTATTCACATAATTAACTTGTTTATCTGTTTCCCAAACTAAGTCAATAAACCCATCGCCTGTTGTAACAGTCGGCTTAACCGAAGGCGGCGGGGATGGAGCAGCAAAATTCTGATCGAAAATAAACTGGGCGCCATCATCTATTTTTCTAGCTTGAGTAATTGATGAAAGAGCATCAGTTCCCTGCCCGATAACATAAGCAACAACAACCTCTAGTTCCTGGTTCTTAATTAATTTAAAAGGCCCAGTATTCTGCATCATTCGCTGATCTGTTGGCCGATTATTAATCCAGCCTGTATGAGTAACGGGGTCACCTGAATACCAAAATTTTTTATCTATTGATTTACAATCAACCCCGCCTTCTACATCGCTTAAAGGCCAGTTACATGGATCGACCGACTTGCCTAATTTATCTAACCCTAACATATAATTTCGAGCTTCGACTTCGGTTTGAGGATCTCCTAAAGTAGGATCAGATTGCTGATAATGAACAAATGATGAAATACCTAAATTAGTTGCACCTGTAAATGTTTTTACACCTTTTACTTGACCTCTGTAACTGTATGCTGTATCAATGGGGATATCAATTGTCTCATCATAAACTCCATTGCTATCAACATCTGTATATGTCACTCCAGGAATATATGAAATAGGTCCAGAAAAAAAATCAATCATAAAACATGGCGGGTTAGGACCGTAACTTGGATCCGGCCCGTCATTATAAACATAGCCAGCATCTCTTGACACATCAACTCCGACTAAATCATCCTGGTAGCCATCTGTTCCACCAATATCAGGATCAGCCCAAACGCCAAAATAAACATCTTTTAATGTATCGGCTTTTAAACCTGTATTTTTAAATCTATATCGTACAAATAAAATATTGCCTAATGTACTATTAGAAGCAAAACCAAAAATTGTTTGTCGAATTTCAACTCCTTGAGGTTCAACTCCTGCAAAATAAGTTCTTTGTGCGCCAGGTTGTCCGTCATTATAAACGCACCACGCAGTTTCGTCGCCAATTAAATCAGGACGATCTTCATCTGCATCCCATTCTCCATTTCCATTCTTATCAATAGGGTTATATTGTCCGTCGCCGTCGCCATCGTAAAAGTCTGCACCAAGGTCAACAGCATCCTTCCACACTTGCCAGCTATCGCCAAACGGCACATCTTCTTTGTTCAAAACATATATTTGAGCTCTTGGATCATTCGGAGAAGCGACAGTGCCGGCGACCGTATTTTCAATCAGCGAAGAGGAAGCATTCGCAAAGGACCATAATTTACCATTGGTAAATCCGCTGACAAAAAATCCAGATGAAAACAAAAAATCCTTTCCCCCAAATTTTGCGTCGGAGCCATCGGGAGGTATGTTAACCGCAGCTATTTTGCCTTTGTTGTTCATCGGCAAATTAATATTATTAATGTTGAATCTGTAAGAGTCACCATTTTTACCGGATACAAGAGATTTACTAAGTGAATGAATCTTGTCAGATTTTTTTTGACCTCGCTGATCATTTTTGCTAAACCCAATCGATCCGAAGGCAAAAATTAATATCATCAGGACTACTAAAGAACTGAGATTATTTTTTCCAATTGTCATTTTTTAAAATTCCAGTTTTAAATACAAATCAGTTAAACTATCATAAGCCAATATTTTTAAAATTAATTTTCATTCCTAAGCGAATTAATCGTGGTATTCCAAAATTACTTGGGTCTCTTTCCAAAGAAGTATAATCCTGCTTATAGCCTTCACCGTTCAATGCAACTGCATCTTTCCCTAAATCAGTATTTAAGAAACCAGTTGTATAAGGGTCACCAGTTGACCTCCAAACGTTTACAACATTATCTGCATCGAATAGATTTTGAATCCACAGATATGGAGAAATTAAAATGCCGCTAACTGAAAAAGATTTTTCAATTTTTAGATCTACTCTGAAAGTTCCAGGCATGTATCTTGAATTAATGTAGCCAATCGTACTTGGCCCTCCATTATTGCCGGAAAGAATATCATAATAATTTAACGGAGTGTATGGTCGCCCGCTGTTAAATGAAACTAAAACACTTGCGCTTGTCATTTCGAATATTCCCAATTCATCCTTAGGTACATAAAAATCTAAGTTTACTACACCGGTATGCCTTTGGTCAAAATCTAATGGTGCAATTACCTTTGGAGCTGCGTTATCTTGATTTCTGAATGCTGCAGTTTGACTCGAACTTGTTGATGAGCCGGTGCCTTCAGCTATTGAATAAGTATATTGAAATGATAAACTAAAATAACTTAATCTGGTCACATCAAGAGAGAGTGCAAGCCCTCTTGTTGTTCCAAAATCTGAATTGGTTGGAGAAATATAAGTTAATACTTCACCACCATAGCTTCTCTGAAAATAATGTGTTTGTCGATTTACCAATCCCTTTATATTTTTATAAAAGGTAGTAATATTTAAAGCAGCCACACTTCCTAAAATTTGTCTAAACCCAATTTCATATTGAATAGTCTCCTCACTATGGATAGTTCCGGTTTGTATATATTGAGGATTAAATGATATAAACTGATCTAAATCAAATTGACTTGCATACAAATCTGTTAATGCAGGAATTTGTATGAATCTGCCATATTGAGCATGGAAGACGGTTGATTGAGTTACTGGAAAGCCCAGCCCGATTCGTGGAGAGAACTGAAGTTCCGGTTTCTTTTTCGTAAAATCACCAGGGTCAAAATCTCCGGGGTTCGTTCCTCCCGCAAAAGGATGGCTAGGGTCTATTAAAATATCTGCTTGTGAATCAAAATAATCCATTCTTAAACCAAGATTTAAAACTAGGTCTTCTAATTCATATCTATCTTGAATATAAGCGTAAGCAAACAATGGATTTTTAGGTGCAAATTTATCATTCAATCCTGTTTTTGTTTTACCTGTTATGTCATATCCAAATAAAGAAGGCTGAAGGTTTTCAAATTTTTTGGTTTCAGATAAAGAAGGATCGGCTGCAGCTAGCTGAACAGGAGAAATAGCATAATACCTTACAATATTATAGTTCACACCTCCGCCAACTTCAATGAGATGATTATCAATTTGTGAGGCTAAATCAAAATCAGCATCAAGAGCGTCATTTTCATTTTTTGAATAAAAATCGCTTACACGTCCAAACCCATAGAATATTTGATTCTGATCCACTTGGACTCTCTGACCATTATAAGCAATTGTTGCACCTAATTGTGCAAGTGCTACACTATCGCCGTATAAATAAAGCTCATCACCAAAATGAGGTTCGTACTGCTTAAAACTATACCTTCTAAAACCGATATTTAAATTCCAAAATGTATTATTGCTAATTGTCTGGGATATTTTTGTACTGAAAGAATAATTCTTTTGATTAAACGCAGGATTAAATTCTGAATTATTTTTCGCATAAGATAAAATAAAACTTCTACCATTCCTCAGATTAATGTTTCCACCTAAAGACAATTTAAATTTACCAAAGAAATGATGAGTTCGACCAGTAAATCTCCAAACGCCGGCATCATTATTTGGCAAATGAGTATAAGTTTTATTTATAGATGGAAATTCTAAATATACAGCAGGTGGAGTTGCATCTAGAAACCATGATCGTTCAGCGGATAGAAAAATAGTGTGCTTTGTATTTCCGGGAATAATGGGGCCGCTAAAATTTAAGGTATATTGATTATAACCAAATTCATCAGTCAAAGAGGAAGTAGCGGCATCAGCGAATATGGAATAATCAGGGGTACCGCTTTTAGTGGTTACATTTACAATCCCAGACTGCGCCTGCCCATATTTTGCTTCATAACCTCCAACCTGAAATGAGATTTGTTCAATTGCGTCATTGCTAACTTGAGCAGAACTTGAATTGCTTAAAACATTATTTTGCGGAACTCCGTCAATAATATATAATACTTCTCCACTTCTTCCCCCTCTTACATTTATTGCGGCATTGCCATCCTGGCCTCCACTACCATCAGCAACCACTACTCCAGCCTGAATAGAAACTATATTTGCAATACCTTCTACAGGTAGTTTTGAAATTTGATTGGCATCAACAACTTTAACGGTATTTGTAGCTTTTTCTTCAAAAAATTTTTTATCTTCAACAACAATTTCAGGCAGCGTAAAATCCGTGGAGAGTTCTACATTCAATTCATAAGTTATCCCGGCAACTATTCTAACTCCCTGAACAGTGCGCGGAGCGTAACCTACGTAACTGATTTTAACATTATATGTGCCGGGAGTTATATTTAAAATAAAATATTCGCCATCAATATTTGTAGCAGCGCCAAGTTCGGAATTAACAATAACAACATTAGCTCCAATTAAAGGCTCACGGGTATTGGCATCAATAATTTTTCCACTTAATTTACCAACTCCGGACTGAGCAAATAAAGAAGAAGAATAAAGAAAAAGTACAAGTATAAAAAAGTTTGTAGTAAAATTATTTTTCATCTTCTCTACCAAATTTTAAAATTAAAATCTTTAAACGAGCCTTAAAAAAAGGGCGGAAAATCCTTTTGAATTTGGAAAATCCGCCCGCTTAAAGTGTTAATTCAAATTATTTTATTAACATCATTTTTTTAGAAGCTGTAAAATTACCAGCTTGAAATTTATAGATGTATAAACCGGATGTTAAATTGGAAGCATCAAATTTAACCTGGTATGAATTTGCATCCTTTATTTCATTAACAAGAGTTGCAACTTCTTTTCCCAGCATATCATATACTTTTAATGAAACATTGCTTCTTTTAGAAAGCGTATATTTAATTGTCGTGCTGGGATTAAATGGATTCGGATAATTTTGAGATAATTCAAATGAATTAGGTAACGAATTATTATCAGTTGCACCACTTGGAGTTACAGTAAATGAAACCGGAGCAACATAAATTATTGAAGGATTAGCATCAATTATATCATAGCCATTGTAGCCCGCTTCGTAATTATAAAAACTAAAAGCAATATATTCATTGGGGCCTGAACCATCGGCTAATGTAGGAGAAAAGTGCGCTGAATTCTCGTTCTTACTATTAGTTTGAGTTAAATTCATCGGCACAGACCAATCACCGTCCATTGCTCTATATGAAAAATAAACATCACACAGACTGTCACCAGCAGTTGGTGATCCGGCTACCCATTGTGCAGCAAAAACATCTCTGTTTTTGTTCGTGGCGATGTAGGCACATGGGCCCATTTGCCCTAATCCCGGACCAGGCAATTTTGTAAAGGAATTATCTGATAAATTATCAGCAATAATTTTACCATCCCATCCGTTAGCTGTTTCAAATATTTCCACAATTGCATTTCTGCCGCTGTTGTAATCTGTTGTTGTATCCGTGGCCCCTGTAATTATATGCACATAACCATTTTTATCAACATTTATATCCCCTTGATATGAAATAAAGTTATCACCTTTAATAAAATCCCACAATCTGTCGAATGCGCTTAATGCAGGTATATTTCTAAAATCAATTACATTAAATGCACTCCAGGTTGCGCCATTATCAGTTGACTTGCTGTAACCTGGAAACCACCCACTGACAATTGGATTATTAATATCAGGAGGAACAAATGAACCGATTACTCCATAATAAAGTATTCCATCGTTGGAAACACCTCCCATAGCAATATTTCCATTATCTTGAAAAATCGAAGAACCCCACTGTGGTGGTTTAAGTTTTTCAATAGTTGCGAAGTCTGTAGTGCGCCAGAGTTCAATTTCTGCATTATTTTGATCAACGCTAAATGCTTCTAGATTATTTGAAGCCCAAAAAACCCAACTGGAATTATCACTAACAAAAATGGGGACATTAGAACCGTGCTGTGGAGTGTCGACATCGATTTCTGCAAAAGGAACTCCACCTCCAACAGGCTGATCAGCGCCATATCCAATGTAGGCAAAATCAGGTGTTGAGTTAAGCTGAGGCCAGGAAAATACGGCTATTGTTTGACTTAAATCTCCGCCCGTAGGGTTTGAAATTGCCATGCTAGGATATCTAGCCGATAAGCCCGTGGATGAATTTATACCAGCAGAAACTCTACTCCATGTTTTACCTTTATCGGTACTTATATTATACCACAATTCACCAGAACCTGCTGCGTAAGAGCTATTGCCGCGATGGACCACCGCAAGAACATTTGCGTTTGCGTCGTAAGCCAATGGATTTAAAGAGGCATCAGCTTGACCAAATGAATTAGGCATAGTATCTACTACAACATAATTTGCAGCCGAAGGGGCGTTGATAATATTTGGTGAGGAATTAGTTCTTAAAACTGAAACCGTTTGCTTAGTATCCAATTTAAGCGGTAATTTTTTTTGAATAGCCATTTTTTGCGCCATCGTTCCATTATACAAAAAGCACAGAATTATTAACGAAATAGTTATCCGTGAATTCATTGTTGTTCTCCTTCGAAGGATAATAAAAAATGAGTGTACTAAATTATTCTAAATGAATCGAGGGTGATAAAATGGGAACCCCTGATATTTTTTTGCCAAAGTTAAATAAGGTTTTCTTAAATATTACAATGAACACCCATTCAAACAAATATTAATTAACTAAAAATTATATTTAGATTTATTACGATAGCCCACTCAGATAAAAATTAGCTCAATTCTTAAAATATATCAAGCTTAAAACTTTTAGCTTCTAAATTTTTACTGTATAAACTTTTTTTACACCATTAATTGATGAAATTTTATTAGCTACATCTTTAGTTATTTCACTATCAACATTAATAACAGTAAATGCTTCTTTACCCAGATCTTGTCTGCCTAAAGATAAACCTGCAATATTAATATTTGCATCAGCTAAAATTTTCCCAACATTTGCAAGCATTCCCGGTTTATCAATATTTGAATACAACAGCATATGGCCTTCTGGTTTTAATTCGAGATGAAAATCATCAATATTGACTAAACGAATTTCACTGTGTCCAAATACAGTACCTGCAATAGATCTTTGCTCTTTTTCAGTAACAAATTCAACAGTGAGTAAATTAGCGTAATTTGAATTGGCTCCTGATTTGGTTTCATTTATTACAATACCCATTTCCTGAGCAAGAAACGGAGCGTTAATTAAATTGACAACTTCACTTTTCTTTTTTGAAAGAAAACCTTTTATAACCGAAGTTGAAAGCAGCGAAGTAGATGAGTGAAGTAATTCTCCACTATAATTAATATTAATTTGTTTTAGCTGGCCTTTAATCAATTGTGCATGCATTGCACCTAAATTCTCACCTAGTTTCACAAATGGTGCTAATTCTTTATTTCCCATTGCTTCGATAGCAGAAGCATTGATTGCTCCCTTAACAGAAGTTTCGTTAAATAGGTCAACTATTTGTTCAGCTATCTGTACTGCAACTTTTTCCTGGGCTTCTTCTGTAGAAGCTCCCAAATGCGGTGTGGACACTAATTTTGGATGCTGAATTAAAGCGCTAGTTAAATCTGGCGGCTCTTTGATATAGACATCCAAAGCTGCTGAGGAAACTTTACCGGAATCCAAAGCCCGAACCAAAGCATCTTCATCAACTATACCACCTCGTGCACAGTTAATGATCTTAACACCGTCTTTACATTTCTTTAAAGTTTCATCAGATATTAAGAATTTTGTTTCATCCGTTAACGGAACATGAACAGTAATGATATCGGCTTGACTAAAGAGGGCATCTAAGTCAACTAAAGTGGCACCAAGCTTTGAAGCAATATCTTCGGACAATACCGGATCGTATCCAATTACCTTCATTCCAAAGGCTTTACATCGAACGGCAACTTCTCTTCCAATTTTACCTAAACCAATTATTCCAATTGTTTTACTATGAAGCTCGGTTCCTTTATAAGATTTTTTATCCCACTTCCCTGCCCTCAATGATTGATTTGCTTGAGGAATGTTCCGGCACATAGAGAGAATCAAAGCCATTGAATGTTCAGCGGTTGAAATTGTATTTCCACCAGGAGTATTCATCACTATAATGCCTTTACGGGTTGCGGCTTCAACATCAATATTATCAACACCTGTACCTGCACGTCCAATAACTTCCATGTTATCCATTAACTCGATAACATCGGATGTAACTTTGGTTTGGCTTCTTACAATTAAACCATTATAATCTTTTATAATTTTTTTTAGTTCATCTTTTGGCAAACTGGGTGTATAATTAACTTCAAAACCAGCAGATTCTAAAATAACCGCACTTTTTTTATCTACACCGTCAGTAACAATTATTTTTTTCATAAGTTTAAACCCCTTCAAATTGAAAGTTATTAAATAAATTTACATAACACTTTTTGTATTACATGGAAGAGCTTAGCCTTTGAACAATTTGTGCTTTTGGTACTGCGCCAATGATTGTGTCTTTGAGAGCACCATTTTTAAAAATTAATAAGGTAGGAATACTTCTTACTCCAAACTTTATAGCGGTTTGCTGGTTTTCATCAACATCTAGTTTACCAATTTTAATTTTACCGTCGTATTCTACTGCAAGTTCTTCAACTATGGGCGCAATCATTCTACATGGTCCGCACCAGGCTGCCCAAAAATCTATTAACACTGGTTTATCCGATTTTGTTACTTCTTGTTCAAAGTTATCATCTGTTATCGTAATTGGTTTCATTTCCTATCCTTTTGATTTACTAATTAGTGATTATAAAATTTGTATTCCGTTTTGTCCAACATAGTTAACTACATCTTCGCCGCCATCAGCATGTATAATTCCGCCCGAGATCCATTCTCCACCATCTTTGCAAAGAACCGATATCACTTTCGCGACATCTTCAGGTGTTGTAAGCCTGTTTCTCGGATTCTTGCGTTTTGCTACTTCAATCATTGAGACATTTCCTGGAATTTTTCTTAATGCCGGAGTATCCGTAACTCCAGCCATAATTGAATTGACCGAAATTTCCATAGAGCCTAACTCGACTGAGAGCTGCCGAATATGAGACTCCAGGGTTGATTTTGCAGCCGATACGGCACCGTAATATGGAATAGCAGCGTGACTTCCCGAACTGGTCATTGCAAAAATCCTGGCTTTTCTAGCCAACAAATTATTGCTGACTAAATCTTGTGTCCAGTAAACTAAGGAATGCGCCATTACATCCACAGTCATTTCCATTTGTGCCTTGGTTAACGCTTGTTCATCTTTACCGGGAATGAAAGGTTTAAGGGTACCAAATGCAAGCGAATGCATCAGCACTTTTACTATTGCTTCTCCGTTTGCAAATTTATTAATTTCCTTTACTATTTCTAAGCGTTTAGCTTCATCAGCAGCATTAGCATTGAAAAACTTTACCTGAACATTTTTTGATTTTATAAAATTAATAATTTTTTCGACATTAGGCATAGTTGCTTGCCTATCCAGGTGGACACCTATAATATTATACCCATCTTCCGCCAATTTTTTTGAAGCAGCTTCACCAAAACCTGAAGACGCGCCAAGAATTACAGCCCAAAATTTATTGTTATCGTTACCCGCCATAAATCTGCTCTATTTTTTCAAGTATGATTAAATTAAAGATCAAATTATACAAAATAGCTAAGAGTTATACAACAATTTGGTTAGCATAAACCCTATTAATAAATTTACTTCTTATTGAAAAGTAGAGAATCTTCGCCCAATAAATTAATAACATCCAGGATAAATTCGTCCGAAAGATTCACTTTGAAATTCTCAACGTAAAATAATTTTGCTTTAGAACCATTATTCGCAAGGTGTAAATAAACAGGATAATCACCTTTATATTTTTGAAAAATATTTTTTAGTGATGAAATATCATTTTCGGCGTTTTTTTCCTTATCAAAAATTATTTTAACACTCTGAGCAAACCGGCTTCTTGATTGTTCAAGAGGAATTACATCTTCTATATGTAACTTTATTGCATCGCCGCTGCTCTCCGGTGTTCCAATCATTACCACGCATTCCTCTTCTTTAACAAAATTAGAATACTTTTCATAAGTTTTTGAAAACATTAGGCATTCACATGAACCGGAAAAATCGTCAAGTGTAAAGAATGCCATATTCCTACCAGATTTATCAATCTTTGTCCTCAGCCCTGTAATAACTCCAATTGCCCGAACCTTATCCATCTCCTCAAGTTGCTCTGTTTCTCCAAGATGGATAGTTGCAAAAGATTTATAATCAACTTCAAATTTTTTAAGAGGATGATCTGAAACATAAAATCCAATAACTTCTCTCTCTTTAGCAAGCCGTTCTTTTTGTGTCCAGGGAGTAATAATATTTAAGCTTGGTTCGCTTATCAAAACTTCTTCTTCAACACCACCGAACAAACTGTTTTCAGCAACTAGTTTCGAGTTTTGAACTTTGTGCCCAAAATCCAAAGCATCTTCCACAGTTGCAAACAAGCTTGATCGTCTATTTTCAACTGAATCGAATGCACCGGCTAGAACTAATCCTTCCAGACTTCTTTTATTGACAACCCTGGTATCCACATTTGCACAGAAATCAAAAACGCTAGTAAAATTTCTTCCAAGTTCGTTTCGTTTTTTTATTATTTCTTCTACTGCGGATATTCCAACATTTTTTATAGCGGACATTCCAAACCGGATTTTACCATTTTCAACATCAAAATAAACTGAGGGGTTATTCACATCGGGCGGCATAACCTCGATTTTTAATTTACGGCAGTCTTCTAAAAAGTTAGTGACTTTATTTGCATTTCCGAATTCATTGGTCAAGTTGGCTGCTAAAAATTCCGAAGTGTAATGTGCTTTTAAATAAGCAGTCTGATATGCAACATAACTATATGCAACCGAATGGCTTTTGTTAAAACCATAGTTTGCAAATTTATCAATTGCTTCAAAAATTTCTTCTGCAATTTTTTTGGCGATTCCATTTTTACCAGCGCCATCAATGAACTTTACTTTCTGTTCTTTCATGGCTGCAAGATCTTTTTTACCCATTGCTCGTCGAAGAATATCCGCCTCTGCCAGGCTCATCCCGCCGACTTTGTTTGCAATTTGAATTACTTGTTCCTGGTAAACAATAATACCGTAAGTTTCCTTTAATATCGGTTCTAATGTCTGGTGAAGATATGTGATTTCTTTATTTCCGAATTTTCTATCTATAAATTCATCGATGAAATCCATCGGTCCCGGACGGTAAAGTGCATTCATTGCAGAAAGATCACTTAAACTTGTTGGTTTAAGCTTTTTTAAATATTCACGCATTGGGGAAGATTCAAATTGAAATACGCCTGTTGTTTGTCCTTTTGAAAAAAGTTGAAAAGTTAATTCATCATCGAGTGGGATATTATCAATATCGAGATCTACATCATGATTCTTTTTAATTAAGACTAATGCATCCCTGATAATAGTTAAAGTTCTTAAACCAAGAAAATCCATTTTCAACAATCCGGCATTTTCAATTTCTTTCATGTTGAACTGCGTAACAATATCTGTCTGAGAAACAGCATTTGCAAGCGGCACATAATCGCTAACATCGCCAGGTGTAATCACAACTCCGGCTGCATGTTTGGAAGCATTTCTATTCATTCCTTCCAAAACTTTTGCATATTTAATCAAGTTTTGAATGTCTTCTTCCTGAGAATCTTTAACCCACTTTAATTCGGGAACATCTTTCAAAGCTTGATCAATAGTAAAAACCTTTCCAAATTTTGAAGGAATAAACTTTGTGATTTTATTAACTGTAGGAATCGGAATTTTAAGAACACGGGCCACATCTCTTAATACTGCTTTTGATGAAAGTCGATTGAAAGTTATGATCTGGCTGACACTTGAATTTCCATACTTTTCTCTCACATAATCAATTACTTCACCTCTTTTATCATCAGCAAAATCAACATCAATATCAGGCATTGATTTTCGTGCCGGATTTAAAAATCTTTCAAAGAGAAGATTGTAATCAAGAGGATTTATATTTGTAATGCCAAGAGTAAAGGCAACCAAACTTCCCGCAGCGCTACCTCTTCCAGGACCCACAGGGATGTTCATCTTCTTTGCTGAATTAATAAAATCTTGAACAATTAAAAAATAACCTGAAAAACCCATTTTTTTAATTGTATCAATTTCAAAATTGAACCGCTCTTCAATTTCAGAAGTGACTTTTTTGAATTTGTTGTGAAGACCTTGGCGAGCAAGGAGTTCAAAATAATCATCGAGAGTTTTTGCCGGTGAATTTTCAGGAATTGGAAAGGTTGGAAAATGATGACCCTCAAAAGCAAGATCCAAATTTATTTTTGATTCTATTTCTAAAGTGTTTTCGATCGACCCTTTATATTTTTTAAAGAGCTTAACCATTTCTTCAGAAGATTTAAAATAAACCTGATCAGTTCCATACCTTAATTGCCTATAATCAGTCCCATTCTTATCTGATAGCAATAGCAAAATATTATGAGCGAGTGCATGATCTTTTTCAATGTAATGACAATCGTTGGTTGCTAATAATTTAATCCCCAATTCTTTTGCTAGCTTTGGCATGCCTTCAAGAATCGGCTTGTCAACCTCCATGTTGTGATCTTGAATTTCAAGATAAAAATCTTCTTCAAAAATATCTTTATAAATTTTTGCAACTTCACGGGCTTTATCATAATTTCCATTCACAAGATGAGTTGAAACAACACCGCCAGCGCAGGCAGAAGAACAGATTAAACCGTCTCTATATTTTCTTAAAAGTTCGAGATCAATTCTTGGTTTGTAATAGAAGCCTTCGGTGTGTCCGAGTGTTGAAAGCTTTGAAAGATTTTTATAGCCCTGCTTGTTTTTTGCCAGAAGAATGAGGTGATTATAATGCTTAACTCTTCTTTTACTTTTCGCATCATCGGGTTTTCCTTTATCGAAACGGCTGCCTTCAGAGACAACATAAGCTTCCATTCCGATTATTGGTTTTATACCTTCCTTAGTGGCTTTCTTGTAAAATTCAGCGGCGCCATACATAACTCCATGATCTGTTAATGCGACAGCATGCATGTTATTTTTCTTAGCGGCATTAATCAAACTCTCAACGGTGCAAGCACCATCCTGTAAACTATAGTGAGTATGATTGTGAAGATGAATAAAATCGGACATCAAATTTTCTTTTTAAATAAAATCAAAGAGTTAATAAAATTTTAGAGAAGTTAGAATTTATCGTAGGAAAAAGTTATAAATAAAATTCATCAATGTTAATATTGATTTTTAATTTTTTCTAAATCAGCTAATAAATTAAACCCCTTTTTGAATAAAATTCGATTCAAATCAACTTTTCCCGGTGTGACCAAATCCGCCTTCTCCCCTTTTACTTATTTCAAGATCGATAGATTCATTAAGTTCGGCATGATAGACTTTTGAAACTACAAGTTGCGCAATTCTATCTCCGCGATTTATAACAAAATCTTCTTTACTAAAATTCATTAAGATAATTTTTACTTCACCTCGATAATCGGAATCAATTGTCCCAGGGGAATTTAAAATTCCTATTCCGTGTTTAATTGCAAGTCCGCTTCTCGGCCTAACTTGTATTTCAAATCCTTGTGGAATTTCAACCGAAAAATTAGTGGGAAGTAGTGAAACACTTCCAGCAGAAATAGTAAATGGTTTCTCTACCGCAGCACGAATATCCATGCCTGAACTGCCTTCAGTAGAATAAGAAGGCAATGGAATATCATTAAACTGCTCACTCAATCTTTTTATTTTTAAGGGAATTTTTTCAAACATAATTTTTAGATCTTATTTCTTTTTTCTGCTAATTTATTTTTTATAAATGAAATTTCTTTTTTATCGAAAGCGAAAAGATAAATTAATAATGTAAAGGTTATTAATAGAATAAATTTATATATCATCAACATTTGACCGGAAAAATACAATGAGTAATAAATTATTCCCACCAAAAGCAGGAAAGAAAATATTTTTATTATTTTCCCAATCTCATAATTTATCTTATAAAATTTTTGAGTAACATAATAATAACCAAGCGCCATTACAAGATATGCTGCTAAAGTTGCCAGTGCAGCTCCCATTATCCCCATAACAGGAATCAGTAAAAAATTGGCAACAATATTTACAAATGCACCGGCTCCCGAAATAATGGGGACATAAAAACTTTTTTCTTCAATATAAATTCCTGCTGAAAAAATAACATACAACCCGTTAAATAAATATGCCAATAGAACAACTGGAACAATGCTTAAACCACTCCAATATTTTATTCCGATTAAAGAAAAGCCGAATATATTTATTTTGGCAAGATCGGTAATAAACAAGGATAATACCACGAGAATAAAACTACCGATGATGGTAAAATAAGTAAGTACTTTAGCAAACATGTCTTTGGCATTTTTTTCTTTTGCATTTTGAAGAAAGAATGGCTGCCAAGCATATTGAAACATATTTACAAAGAGCATCATAAAAATCCCCAGTTTATAATTTGCTTTGTAAATTCCAACGGTTTTGAAATCCGTCAGTTTCTCCATAATTGGCACGTCAACTACTTGAACAAGCATAACAGCAAACCCGGCTGGCAAATAAGGAAGTCCAAATTTTATTAATCTTTTAAATAGTTCAGAATGAAATTCAAACTTAAAGCTTGAAATAATTGTGGGCAGCAGTAATAGAAATGCAACTAATGAAGCAATTAAGTTACTTACAAAAACTGCTTCTATTCCCCAATGAAAAACAAAAATAAGTACGATATTGGAAGAAATATTAACAACAATATTTATCGTCTTAAACAGTGCAAACTTTTTTGCTTTCCTTTCAAGACGAAGCTTTAAAAATGGAATTACTGCCAATGCATCCAGTAAAAGAATGAGAGCACCGATATAAATTAAATAATCGAATCTGGCCGGAATGCTTAGTGGAGATAAGATTGCATTTTTTAATAAAATTATTAATGAACTAAATATTATTGAAACAAAAAAAACTGAAATGTACGGAGTTGAAAAATTATCTTTCTCGTCCCCAACATCCAGGAAAGAAGCAAATTTTAAATAGGCGGAATCCATTCCATAGACATAAACGATATTTAAAATTCCCAGATAGGCAAAAATTATTTGAACAATTCCGTAATCAGCTGGTAAAAAAATATTTGTGTATAAAGGGACAAGTATAAAATTTAAAAATCTTCCCAGCATTGTGCTGATGCCATAAACAGCGGTATCTTTAGAAAGTTGTTTTAATTTGTCAAGCATTGTGATATGTCAAAATTCAATCCGCTTAGGCGGATCAAAATTAAAAAGTCAAATACGTTTTTATTTTTAATCAATTTTTATTTCTAAAGAAATGTCCAGGGCTTTCACACTGTGAGTAAGCGCACCAACTGAAATATAATCAACTCCGGTTTCTGCAATGACCTGAACTGTTTCTAAATTTACCATTCCAGATGCCTCTACTTTGCACTTTCCATTAATTAATTTAACTGCTTCTCTCATTTCAATTAAATTAAAATTATCAAGCATGATAACATCAGGATTATTTTTGAGAGCTTCTTTTACTTCTTTTAAATTTTTTGTTTCAACTTCGATCTTAAATTTTGTCTTATTTTTTAAATTATTTTTTTTACATGCTTCTATTGCTTTAGTAATGGAACCGGCAACTTCAATATGATTATCCTTAATCAGATACATATCGAACAAACCTATTCGATGATTTTCACTTCCCGATAATTTGACTGCTAGTTTGTCAATAGCTCTTAGTACTGGAGCTGTTTTTCGTGTGTCAATAATTTTTGCGTTTGTATGTTTTATTTTTTCTGCAAATTGATTAGTAAAAGTTGCTATACCGCTCATTCTTTGAAAGAAATTCAGTGCAGTTCTTTCAACTGTTAAAATTGAAGCAGCTTTTCCCTGAACTTCAGCTACAACGGTTCCAGCTTTTACTTTATTACCATCATTAAATATTCTTTTAAACTTTAGCGAAGAATCATATACTCTAAAAGTTTGTTCAACTATTTCCAAGCCCGCTAAAATGCCATTTTGTTTAACTAAAAAATTTCCTTTTGCTGCAAGATTTTTTTTTATAGTAGCTTGTGTAGTAATATCGCCTGATGCTATATCTTCTTTTAAAGCTTCTTTAATAATTTTTTCAATTAATTTATTCATTCAATATAAAACTTCTTCATTGCATCAATAAAAAATTTGGGAGCCCGGGTAGGCTTTCTGGTTTTAGCATCAAGAAACGCTAATTCCAAATAGCCTTCGGCTACTACAACATTTCTGTTTTTACTTGTAATTATATGATCGATATGGACTTTAACAAGTGGTAATTTTTCAACACGTGTTTCAATAATTAGTTCTTCATCATAAAATGCTGGGTTTAAAAATTTGATTTGAGTTTCAATTACAGGCATAAAATAGCCCTTCTCTTCAATATCTTTATAAGTGAGATTTAAATCTCGCATCATCTCAGTTCTACCGACTTCAAAATATTCAAAATATTTTCCGTTGTAAGCATATTTCATTTGATCCGTGTCTGCATAGCGAACACGAATTTCGGTTTTATGTTTAAGCATAGTTTTATTTAAATAGTTGATGCAATTTATCAAAAACGGAGCACAATAATTAATTCTCTCTAAAGTCTTTGAGAATTTAATGCAACTATTACAGAACTAAAAGAAAACTTTTATTGAAGTGTTGAATTTTTTTGATGAAAATGTAGTGTTCACATTAAAAGAATACCCCCCTATTTTTAATCTTCGTTCGCGATTAATTCTTGAAGCTGAAACCGGTGCATCTATAAGCTGCCAGATCTCAGTGATAGCAACAACTGCTAAGCCTGTATAAATTAAGCCTATGTTTCCTGTTGATTCATGTTCAAAATCTCCTGCTCCTAAAATAATAATACCAACTCCGGTTGTAATACCACCCATAAACAATAGTCCCTTTAATACTTCACCGTTATAAAATTGACCTAACCCCGGAAGCATGTAAGATAAAGCAAATGCAAGGAATGGGGACTTTTCATCTATTTCTTTTAAAGAATCAGAATTAATTAGTTCGTTTTCCATTTTTTGTACAGAACTAATATTAGTGAATTGATATTGTTGGTTTTTATACTGAGGGAACAGACTTACTGTCAATAAAAGAAATAAGGTAATTGAGAAAAACAATTTCATTTTAGCCCCCTAAAAATGTGAAAGAAAGTATTTTAACTCATTAAATAATACTACTCGTTATATTCTCCCATGCCTCCAAATTTTTCAAGCCGGCTGTCAACCAGTTTATCTGGCTTTATCTTAATAAGTGTTTCAATCTCTTCTTTTAGAATCGCTTTCAAATTAGCGGCTACCTTTTTATGATCTTTATGAGCTCCGCCCATTGGTTCTGGAACGATCCGATCTATCAGCTTTTGCTCAAGAAGATCCGGAGCAGTAAGCTTTAATGCTTCAGCAGCCTGCTCCTTATAATCCCAGCTTCTCCATAAAATACTTGAACATGATTCTGGGCTGATTACCGAGTACCAGCAATTTTCAAGCATTAATATTCTATCGCCGACTCCGATACCCAATGCACCGCCACTGGCACCTTCACCAATAATTACAACAATTATTGGAACTTTTAGTCTGCTCATTTCAAATAAATTTCTTGCGATGGCTTCTGCTTGTCCGCGTTCCTCTGCTTCAATACCTGGATAAGCACCAGGTGTATCGATCATAGTTATAACCGGTTTATTAAATTTTTCTGCCAGCTTCATTAATCGCAGTGCTTTCCTATATCCTTCCGGATTAGGCATTCCAAAATTTCTATAAAGGTTCGATTTAGTATCTCTCCCTTTTTGATGCCCAACTATCATTACTTTATACTCATCGATTGAAGCAAACCCGCCAACAATGGCTTTATCATCTTTAAATAAACGATCGCCATGAAGTTCAATAAAATTATCAGTCATATTGTAAATATAATCGAGAGTGTAAGGCCTGTCTGCGTGCCTTGCGAGCTGTACACGCTGCCATCGGGTTAGATCCTTAAAAAGATCTTCTTTTAGCTGCCTAACTTTTTCTTCTATTTTTATAATTTCTTTTTCGATGTCTAAGCTTCCTGAATATTTTTTCATTTCCTCAAGCTTGGCTTCAAGCTCAACGATTGGTTTTTCAAAATCTAATATAGTATTTGCCATTTAAGATCGTGCGCTCCACATTTTATTTAGTGTTTTCCCCAATATTTCCAAATCAAGCCAGATGTTCTGATTCTTTGCATAATA
>CAZRMA010000022.1:3643-19630 GCA_964600655.1 uncultured Ignavibacteriaceae bacterium | reverse complement strand
TGTCTCCGCCAAAAAATAATTCTCCATTATTTGCTTTCCATGTTGCCCGGGAAAATGAGTAACCCTGTAACCCGTCTTTAATATCAATATTAATAAAAGATTCTTTACCGCCCTCTTCATTTCTAACAAGTGTTGTTAAACCGGCAGCACTGCTGATCCATAAATTACCGAAGTTATCTTCCTGAATAGCTGCAATTAAATTTGTAGGAAGGCCATCCTTTTCAGTAAAAAACTTAATCTTTTCTGTTTTGGGATCTAATTTTCCCAAACCGTTTGGGGAGGAAAACCAGACAATACCCTTGCTGTCTTCCATTACATAATACACATCGTTATTAGTTACAATATCAGAAACAGCATCAACATTTTTGTTGTATTGAGTAAATTTGCCATTGCTTAAATTGTATTTGTATAAGCCCTGACTTGTAGTGGCAATCCATAAAATATTTTCATAAGATTTGCTTAATGCTATTGAATTAACGTCTTCCAATAACATGTACGAACTGTTTTTAATATCTTCCTGAAGTCTATCAGTTAAATAATTAAACTGTTTATAATTTATTTTAATTACCTGTATTCCATACATTGCAGAATCTTTTGGTGCCTGGACATTAAAACTTCCATAGGAGTTACCTACATCTGTTTGGAATTTAAGTTTATATTTACCCTTTTTTAATTTTAAAGTGTGTGCCATAATTCTAATCTTCATTCCGCCTTCAAAATGAAATGAATTGGAAAATTTATTCATACTCCATACTATCTTTTTATTAGAATCTTCAAGCCATCCGTAATCAAACATTTTTTCCAAAAAAGTTTGTCCTTCCCCGACACCAACAATTAAAACATTAGTGCTGTCGGAAACTTCAAATTCCTTTTCTAACAATTTTTGTTCGCCTACTTTTAGTATTGAAGCAATTGGCTGGGAAGAATTTACAATATCTATAATATCTGTTTGTAATTCAGGTTTGAATTCGCGGTTACTAATAGATGGTATTCGCTTAACAATGTTTTGACCCGGATATAAAATATCTACTCCACCGATATTCGCAACAAATAACCGTCCGGCTTTATCAAATTTCAAATCCTTAATAGAAAAACCGGTAAATAATGGAACTCTGTCATTAAAATACTTATTAACCTTTCCGCTTATTGGGTTAAGTTGATTTAATCCTGCATCTGTTCCGATCCAAATATTATTTTCTGCGTCAATAGTTAAGGCAAAAATATTATTACTTGAAATACTATTTGAATTTTTCTCAAACTTAAAATTTTTATAACTATCATCTTGAATATTTTTCCAAAGCACTCCTAAACCGGCTGTTCCAATCGCTACATTATTTGATTTTTCACTTTTCGCTACTGCGGTTATTTTATCAGCGGGTGAATTTGTTTTTAGCTTATCCGGTATCCTGATAACATTCATTGGTTGTTTGTTCGGATCAACCTTATATAATCCCTCCAGTTTTGTCCCTATCCAAATATTTCCAAAACTATCCTGAAATAATGAAAGAATGGTGGTGGATTTAATACTGTTTTTATTATTAGTGTTTCCGGTAAAACGAAAAAATGTATTGTCAACGGGGTTATATCTGTATAAGCCTTCATCTAATGTAGCCAGCCAAAGGAATCCTGCTTTATCTTTTAATATATTGATTATCCCCTTGGTTAAAGATGGACCAGGTGGCCTTGAAAATCTATCAATTTTCTCCAAATTTTTATTGGTTCTATTGTAAATTGATAGTGATTCTTCACCACCAATCCAAATATTATTAAATTCGTCTTCATGTAGAACTAACAATCCACCACGAATTTTCTCACTGCTTAAATTATTATATAATTGAAAATTATTAGCTTCTTTATTGTAATAGAACACTCCGGCTCCATAATCAAGCGCTAATATTTCCTGGTCTGAAGTTTCAATAATTGAATATACATATCCGTTAAAAATTTCTTCATTGTTCAACATAAAAGGAATTTTTTTAGTTGTCATTTTTTCCGGATTAATTAAATGCACACCGAATGCATCGGTGCCTACCCAGATATTATTATGTTTATCAACAAGGATAGAATAAATGATAGGTTGGCTTAAATTTTGTCCTCTGTCAAACTTTACACGAATAAAGTTATCATTTTTTCTGTCGTATTTTACAAGCACATTATTGCCGCCTATCCATAAATTACCGTTATTGTCTTCGCTTAATGCATAAATAGTATTGCCCGGCAGACTTGTACTGTCTGATGGATTGTTTTTATAAACTTTAAATTCATATCCATCATACCTGCTCAATCCATCATCTGTACCGAGCCAGAGAAAACCATACTTATCTTCAAGTATAGTATTTATGGTCGGGTTTGAAAGTCCCTGGGGGATTGATAAATTTTCAAACACAAAATTTCCTTGGGCAGAAATAGAAGGGGGTAGAATAATACAGAATGAAATAATAGGAAATATTAATAACTGCACTCTATTTTTAATTCTAAGAAATAATTCTTTTTTCATAATGAGATTTAGCCTTTTACTTTAATTTTTTATTTCACTTTTATAACCACAAATGTTACATCATCATCAGGCTCAGCATCATTAGTCCATCGGATACCTTCATTCTTTAAAAAGTTGACAATCTCTTCAGGTTCACGTTTTGCTGCTTCCTCGAAACTGTTTCTTGCTCTTCTGTAGCCATACATTTCTTTGTTTTCATTTTGCAATTCAGCAAATCCATCGCTCATCAACAATAACGTGTCGCCTCGTTCAATGTAAAATTCCTTCACATCATAAACGGAATCTTTCATTGCGCCTAAAGGCATATTGTTTAATCCAATCTCTTCAATAGTTTGAGAATTATTTCTGAAAATGATAAGTGGGGGCATTCCGGCATTGGTAGTAATAATTTTATTATTTTGTATCTGCACACAAGTTAATGCCATCATCAGTCTACCTAAATTCATATCTTTAATTGCAGCGCTTGCATTTTCAAAAAATGGTTTTAGTTTTTTGTTTGTCCTATCAGACATAAAAAGGGATTTCATAATTGAAACCATCATTCCAGACATCATTCCATGGCCTGTGGCATCACCAAGAATAACGGTTAATGTTCCATCAATATGAAGATGAAAATCATAATAGTCGCCACCGACCTCAGTAGCGGTTTTCATATATACAGCAATACTTAAATTTGGTAATTGAGGTATCTCAGCAGGGAGCATAGACAACTGAAGTTTCCTTGCTTCCTCCAGTTCGTATGATTTTCTTTCGCTTTCCTTTTCTGCAATTTGCGCTCGAAGTTCTGCCTCTCTTATTTGTGCAGCGATTTTTTCTTTGGATAATAATCTTCTTCTTTGAACTCTATCGACTCCAAAAACAACCAAGCCAAAACATATAAGATAGCCAATGTAAGCCCATATTGTTCTCCACCATGGAGAAAGAACTTTTATATTTATCGCTGCTCCAGTTTCATTCCATATACCATCACCATTTGATCCTTTGACTTTAAAAACATAATTGCCGGGGGGGAGATTTGTATAAGTTGCGAATCTCCTGTTATCATATATCCATCCATTTTTATCAAATCCTTCCAGCATGTATGCATATTGATTTTTCTCTGGCCTGGAAAAATGAATGGCTGTAAAATCGAACGAGATATTATTCTGGCTAAATGGTAATTCCAGGTATTTCGTATCAAGAATACTTTTAGTTAATGGAGAATTTTCAGTGGAAGTTGTTACTAAATTATTAGAAATTTTTAATTGAGTGATATCAATCTTTGGCAACTGCTTATTAATATTACTGGAATGAAAAGTATTAAA
The DNA here is from genome assembly GCA_964600655.1 of uncultured Ignavibacteriaceae bacterium. Classification (GTDB taxonomy): domain Bacteria; phylum Bacteroidota; class Ignavibacteria; order Ignavibacteriales; family Ignavibacteriaceae; genus CAVSWT01. The sequence continues at coordinate 15,829 of CAZRMA010000022.1, read as the reverse complement.
TCCGTTTTGACCGGCGAAAAATAAATCTCCGGATTCACTTTTAAATGAAGTTCTCATATTGAAGGCATATCCTTGCAAGCCGTCTTTTACATCATAGTTAATGAAGATAGGATGATCAGTATCTTTATTGAATTTAGAAATACCATTTAAAGTGCTTAACCATAAATTTCCGTATGTATCTTCCTCAATTGCCTGAATATAATTCGAAGGGAGCCCGTCTTTATCATATAAAATTTTAAATTTATTTGCTTGTTGATCATATTTAATTAAACCCCCGTTTGTTGCTATCCATGCAACTTTGTTTTTATCTATAAAGATATCATTGATATGTTTTAAGTTTTGACTGCGGAATATTTCTGAATTGTCTTGTAAATATTCAACTGAATTTTTTCTTATATCATATTTATCTAAACCCGTGTTAGTCCCGATAAGAACAGTACCGTCATTTTGATATTCAACTTTTCTGACAAAACGAGAATTTATATAAGGTTGATTTTCGCTTGAAGACACAAGGCTTTTGTAATAGTTAACATTAGTGCCTGATAAATCAAATACTTGAATACCCCATAATGTTGAATCAATTGGAGGTGCAGCATTCCATTTCCCATAAGAATGACTGTCATCAGAAATATATCTTAAAGTATAATTCCCTTTTTTTAATGATACTATTCCAACGTAAATCCGATTTTTATAATCACCGCCTATATAGAAAGATTTTGAATAATCATTATCTGTCCATATTGTATCAGATTTTGAATCCTGAAGCCAGCCGTAATCCACCATCCCGGCAGAAGGCAATCCCTCGCCAACCGAAACAATCATAACATCAGTTTGCTTTTGTATATTGAATTCATTTTTTAAATCCTGATAATCTCCAACTTCAGTAAGTTTAGCCGCAGCATAATTATTTTTGGAAAGTGAATCTATAGCAGTCATAAGATTTGGATTGTAAGTACGGGCATCATGCGTTGGAATGAATTGCTTGGTTTTATTTTTTGTATCAAATTTTACAACGCCTGTAAAGTTAGTAGCAATCCACAGGTTTCCATAATCATCCATTGAAAGATCAAATATGCTGTTGTAGTCAACATGAATAAATTTTGAATTATCACCTAAATCGTAATTTGTAAAAGTGTTATTCGATAGATCCATCATGCTTAAACCATTGCTGGTGCCAAGCCATATATTTTTTGAAGAACCTTGCTGAATGCTTCGAACAAGATTATCATTTGTGGAATTTAAACCTCCACGAATGTTTTGATATTTTTTGTAAGTTTTATCCTTTAAACTATATTTGACCAAACCCTCGTCTGTGCCAAGCCAAACGAAATCCTTTTCATTCGGAGTTTTATAGATTGAAGAAATAGATAGACTTTTATTGGAGTTTGCCATATCGACAGGATTTGTGAAAAGCCGAAATGGTTCCTTTTGAAAATCTAATTTTAACATTCCATTATTTTGAGTTGCAATCCATAATATTCCGAATTCATCTTTATACAAATACCAAAACCCATCAGAATTATGAACGCCATTTGGAAATTCTGATTGATCAATTGGAATAATTTCATTTGTTTTCATATTATAACGAAAAATTCCATTTTGTGAAGTCGCTATCCAAAGAAATCCATTTTCATCTTGAATTATATTCCCAACCATATTTGTCCAGAAAGCTGGTTTTGGATCTTTATTGAAAAGTTTTATTTCATTAAAGTCTTTTGTCAGAGGGTTATAATTATAAAATCCGTTTTGAGAACTAATCCAAATTTTTCCGGTTTTATCTTCATAAAGATTAGATATTACCTGCTGTTTAAAAACATCAGGATTTTTTGAATCAACATTAACAAATTCAAATAAGCCGGTCGATTCATTATATTTAATTAATCCTAAAAAGTTATGATCTGAATAAATTTCGCCGGATGAAGTTTCTAATAATGTAACTGTTAATCCTATCGTCTCTACCTTATTGTTACCGTCTTTTGTGTATTGCCTTTTAATTTCATTAGTTTTTTTATTAAACTGAAAAATTCCATCATTTGTTAACAGCCAAATTCGGTTTTTACTGTCTTGAACCATATTATAAATTAAATTTGATGCAGAATTGGATCTGCTCGAATCAGGCAGAAAAGTTTCAAAAGTTTCATTTGCTCTATTATATTTTGAAAATCCTGCAGCTGTACAAACCCATAATGTTCCATCATGATCAACCATTGATTTATAAGCAGTATTATTTGGCAATGAGTTTTTATCACTGGGATCGTTTTTATATATTTTGAAATTATAGCCGTCATAACGGTTTAAACCATCAGCGGTAGCAATCCATAAAAAACCATACTGATCTTGAATTATATCGTTCACAGAAGTATTTGATAACCCATCCGGAATGGAGATATGTTCAAAGTTATATTTTTGCTGGGCAAAATTGGCAGTGAATAGGGAGAACAGTAAAAATATGAATATGAAATATTGCTTCAACTTAGATGCAAACATATTTACCTCTTAAATTAATAGTATACTAATAGTCTTAAGAATTTCTTCTTACTTATTTTTCTTTTATTTAATAGAAAGGATTTCTTAAAGAGAAAAACAAAACGGATTGAAATATTTAATAATCAATTTACAATGGTCATCAAACATTAACCGGAATAATTTTAGTCTTTAATTCTTTTTATCGAACAAAGGGTTGACTCTGTTTGAGTCGAACATTTATAATTTAAATTTTTCAATTTCGAAATGTTTCATGTGACTCTTTGATAAGTCTCAATTATAAATACGTAGTCAGTAATTTCGCAAGCATATATGAATCGTTTTACTTGGTAAGATTTATTTTACTTCATAATAAATTGTATTTTTGCTTTTAGTTAAAATCTGATCAAAATTCAGTAACGAAATTAACTGCTCAAAACTGAATCAACAGTATCAGCCTTTTCCGCAAACTGGAATAAACCCATTATTGTAAAAGTTTTTTCAACTGTTGGGTCAAGATTTGTAAAAATCAATTTTCCATTTGTTTCATTTAATTTTTCAATTAACTCAATCAAATGAGAAATTCCTATTGAATTTACAACTTTGGAATTTTCAAGATTTAACACAAGTTTATTTATTCCGGTATGTTTGTTAAACTCTTGAACTATTTTTTCGCCACCGGTATTATTAATATATCCGTTGGCTATAATTACAAGTATTTTATCGTGTAATTCAGAAGTCAGATTAAAATCAGTAACCATGAAGTTGCTCCATTCAGATTAAATTTTTAATAATTGTAATTTTTGTACCATTAGGACCTGATTCAATAATAAGACCATCGGACATAGATTTCATAAGCTTTAATCCCCATCCGCGTTTGTGTGCACTGTGAATTTTATCCTTTATATTCGGCTCCTCAACATTCTCCGGCACAAAACCAGTTCCAAAATCAGTAACCAGAATAATTAATTTTTCTTTATCCATTGTGAACTCAACTTGAACATAAGGATTATTGTCCCCCGAATGCTCAAGCCCGTTTATGATTGCTTCAGTAACAATAATTTTTGCTTCACCAATCTTATCATCAGAAATTCCAAGATAACCTCCCATAATTTGCAGACCTTCAATTGCAACCATTTCAATATTAGGTACATTGGGTAGTTTAATCTCCAAGTTGATATTAGAGTTCATTTAATTTCTTTCAAAATTATTAGAAAATAATTAATGTAATTGGGAGTTCAACAATGAATATAATACTTTTTTTTAAATAACAATAATAAAATTTTAAACTTTATAGTTCTTATTATAGACCAAAATCCGATTTATTGTTGGTTAATTCGTTGGTCTATCTTGAAATGACATGCATTTTACTATTCACATGAGATTCATTTTTATTATTTAGATTAGATTGTTCAGTTGACAATGGCTTAATATCATATAATATCGCAATCGAGCAAGGTGTTGCCGAAATAATATAATACGAATTTCAAAATTTATCGAAGAATAATTGAAGCTAACAAAATTTTGAAATAATTAAATTCCTGATTGATTTTAATTTTTCCAAATGTTAATTTGGCGTAAAATAATTCGTTTCCAATTAAATAGGGGAAACCATGAAATCAAAAACTTCTTATTTTGTAATTTTATTAATATTAATAATTTCTTCGAAAACTTTTTCTCAAGAACCAAAAGTTGAATGGGGTGAAATACCTCAAGCTGATCTTGAAATGACTTCTTATCCGGCAGATACAAATTCTTCCGCATTAATTTTATATGATTATGGGGAATCGAAATTTAATGATGAGTTAGAAGTAGAGTTTACAAGACATTTACGGGTTAAAATTTTTACGCAAAAGGGCTTTAGTTGGGGAACATATTCAATAGGAGTTCGAACCGCCGATGGAAATGAAAGATTTGTAAAAGTTGAAGGTGCGACATATTCGTTAAATGATAAAAATGAAATAACAAAAACTGAATTTGATGACGATGAAGTTTTTGAAGAGAAAATAACGGATAAAGCAACTCGATATAAATTTACTTTACCTGCCTTAAAACCTGGTTGCGTAATTGAAGTTAGATACAAGATAATTTCTCAAAGTTGGTTTTACGTTAGAGATTGGACCTTTCAAAAAGATGAACCTGTTAGATGGAGCGAATATAAATTTAGGTTTCCTAAAGCACTTGGATATGCATTTGTAAAACTTGGATACGAACCCTGGGAAATTGGCACTTCAAAAGAGGTGACTCAAGCTTTTTCGGGGAGGGCAAGTGTATTATTTGGCGGAAGCATGGCCAGCTGCTGGGAGTTAACCTGGGCTGTAAAAAATATACCCGCGTTAAGGGATGAGCCTTATATAACAACTATTGGTGACTATACAAATGAAGTTCAGATTCAATTGGCAGGATACTCCTTGGCAAACGGTATTCGAAAAACAATCTTTACAAATTGGAAAGATTTAGTTAAAGATTTGGTTGATGACAAGCAAGTTGGTGATGCAATTGATGTAACTGGAGATGTTGAAGATTTAGCTGCAACAATTACTAAAGGATTAAATAATCCTTTTGATAAAATGAAAGCTATATACAAATGGGTGTCTAAGTCTATAGTTTGGGATGGGAGAAATAGATGGTGGAGCGATCAGGATATGGATGATGTTATAGAATATAAAAAAGGGAATAGCGCTGATATTAATTTTTTATTTCTTTCTCTATTAAAAAGCATAGATATTGAAGGCTACCCGGTTATTTTAAGTACACGTGACAACGGCAAAATACAAAATTTATATCCGATGGTTAGTCAATTCGATTATGTTATTGCTCAAGTAAAAATTGATACAGCCGCTTACCTGGTTGATGCAACCAATTCTCTTCGTACTTATGATTTATTACCTAGTAAGATTTTAAATACCAGGGGACTTGTAATTAAACCGGATGTTGAACAATGGGTGAACATAAGTTCAAATAAGAAAAATATTGATTATTCACTTACGGTAATAAATGTAGATAAAGACGGTGCGTTATCGGGAAGACTCGAGGATTCATATGGTGAATATAATAGTCAATCCATAAGAAAAGATATGAATAGTGAGAAAGATATTGAGATTGTTAAAGATTTGTTAAATACTGAATCTATAGGTCTAGCAATTGATTCTGTTAAAATAGATAATAGGGATAGCATCGAAGCACCATTAATGCTTAAGGCTTTTATTACATCAGATAGCTATGCTCAAAAGAATGGAGATTTAATTTATATTAACCCATATTTAGTGCATCGGTTAAAAGAAAATCCATTTAAATCAAAAGAGAGAAAATTTGCGATTGATTATGGCTATAAAAATGGAGATGTAAATATTATTAATATTAATCTTCCGGAAGGATATGAGCTAAAAGATAAGTTGCAAAACAAGAAAACATCGGTTGGAAAATATGCGACATTTAGCCGTATTGCCGGAGTGGCAGATAATAGGCTTCAGATAGTAACCAAAATGGAAATTAAGTCTTCAATAATTCCATCGGATTATTATTTACAACTTAAATCGTTCTATGCTAATATTGTTAATCTTGAATCAGAGCAAATTGTAATTGGACCGAAAACAAATACTTCAGAAAAAATGGAGAAATCTGAATCACAACACGTCAAGGGCAATAATGATTAAGGCTAATATCTACATTATTGGTATCATTTTTTTTGTATTCCCTAATATTTCGTTTGCATATAATAATGTTGGCGATAATTTGAATGAATATGATGTTAAAAATATACCATCAGAACTACTTAAAGATGCGGATGTTGTAATAAGAAAGGATGTTAAACAGTTTAAAATAATAGATGATAATAATGCAACTCTAAAAGTTATATATGCAGTTACTTTATTCAAACCAACAGAAAAAAAGTATGGAAGATTGGTTCTTGATTATGATAAGTTTATCGATATAGATGATCTCGACGGGACAATTTACGATGCAAATGGTGAAGAGGTTAGAACTTTAGATAATGAAGAAGTCAAAGACTACAGCGCAGTATCTGGTTATTCATTATATGAGGACAACCGCGTAAAAGTTGCAGACCTTTTTTATGATAGATTTCCGTATACTATTGAATTTACTTATGAAAAATCTTACGATGGATACCTTCAATGGCCAAGCTGGTATTCACGTTCTTCAATTGAGCCGGTTGAATATAGCAGCTTCAAAGTTATAATACCTGGCAATCAGACGCTTCGGTATTGGACAAACCCCGATTCATTAAAACCCCTAATAAAAAATATTGATGATACTAAATCATATTTTTGGGAAGCAAAAGATCTTATTAAATTATCTAATGATGTATATGTGGATGACATAGAAGACGTCGCCGGGATTGTAAAAATTGCTCCATCTAATTTTAAGATTGATGATTATGATGGGAACATGAGTTCATGGCAAGGTTATGGGAAATGGAACTATGATTTATATAAATTGAGAGATAGCCTTGATGAGACTGTGCATAAGGAAATTCAAGCACAAGTAAGTATTAATGACAATGTGAAAACTAAAATTAAAAAGCTGTATAAGTATATGCAGTCTCGAACTCGGTATGTAAATATTTCTCTTGGGATAGGCGGCTGGCAGCCTTTGGAAGCATCATATGTCCATACGCATGGATATGGTGATTGTAAAGCTCTATCTAATTACATGGTTTCAATTTTAAAAACTGTGCATATAAAAGCTTACCCGGTTTTAATTTATTTGGGGCATAAGAGATTACCGTTAATTACTGAATTCCCAAGTAATCAATTTAATCATGTGATTGTTTGCGTCCCGCTTTCAAAAGATACTATGTGGTTGGAATGTACAAATCAAACAAGAGAAGCCGGCATTATAGATTCTGAGATCGAAAATAGAGATGCATTGTTGATTTCATCTAATGGTGGTATCATTCTTAGAACTCCGAGAACCACAGCAGAACAAAATGTACAAAAGAAAAAAATAAATGTTTCTCTCTTAAATGGTGAAGCTGAAGTTAAAGCTGAAATAAAATGGACTGGTGATCAAGAAGATTATGTAAGAGGAATAGCAGTGACTGAAACTCCAAAAGAAAAAGAGGAATGGATTAAAAATTTATTTGAGGTCCCTGATATCAGAATTAATGGTTCAATCTTTAAAAAAGAGGAAAATGAAATTTCACTTTCCGGCGAATTTAACTTATTAAAATATGCTACAAAATCGGGGAAAAGAATTTTCTTCAATCCAAATATGATGGAACGCAGGATCTATGTTCCTATTAAAGTAACTCAAAAATTATCCCCTAAAAGATTTAATTACCCTTATTTAGATATTGATAGCGTATCCTATACTCTTCCGCAAGGATATAAAATTGAATCAATGCCATCTGAGTTGAATCTTCAATCTTCTTTTGGAAGTATTTCTGAAAAAACAATGTTAGGAAAGGACGGGGAAATTATTTATTCACGAAAATTAGAAATAGACAAGTACGAAGTTCCACCCGAAAATTATGATGAGTATAGAAATTTTTTCTCAGAAATAGTGAAAGCAGATAGAGCTCAAGTAGTATTGATTAAAACTGATAAATAAATTCGCCTGTTTTGTTCTAAATCTTATTTCGCGACTTTAATCCTTCAAGACCTTGCAACCCGCCGGTGTGGATTGCAATGATAGTTTCACCTTTACTAAAAAAATCTCTTCTGATTAAATCATAAATGCCGTAAAACATTTTCCCGGTATAAATTGGTTCTAATTGTATTATATGCAGTTTATGAAACTCTTCTATAAAATCAGTAAGAACTGAATTAAACTTAGCATAACCACCGAAATGATAATCAAAATTAATTTCCCAATTATTGTAAGATTTTCCATTAAAACTTTTAATTAATCTTTCAACTTCTTTGTTCAAGAAAAATGAATTTTTTAATACTGAAAATCCAAGCACTTTTTTCTGATTATCTAATCCAACAGCCAATCCGGCGAGAGTTCCACCAGTCCCGCAAGGTGTACATAAATAATTAAATGGAATTGAAATTGATTTATTTATTTCAGTACAGCCCTTAACTGCTAGTGAATTTGAACCGCCTTCCGGGATCAAATAAAAAATGCCGAATTTTTCTTTAAATTCTTCAAGAAGATTTTCGCTGTATTTATTTCTGTAAAGTGAGCGGCTGATGTAATGAAATTTCATCCCACAATTTTGCGCAAAAAGTAGAGTCGGATTTAAGGGCAAATGTTCTTCTCCTCGGATTATTCCAATTGATTCAAATCCAAATAAGTTACTCGCTGCAGCAGTTGAGTATATGTGATTTGAATATGCTCCTCCAAAAGTTAGGATCTTATTGATGCCTCTTTTCTCAGCCTCAATTAAATTATATTTTAATTTGTACCATTTATTTCCTGAAATTTCATTGTGAATTAGATCTTCTCTTTTTATATATAAATTGATTTTTTTTTCAGAGAGTAAGTCATCTTCAATTATTTCAAGGGGAGATTCTTCAATTGATCTGAAGTAATTTATTGTTTTCATGTAGAAAATTTTTTAATATATTCCAAAACCTACTTAATTAAGTAGTTGTTAAAAATAATAATCTTTTGTAAAATTAAGGTTAATAAGCAAGAATAGTATAAATAGATGAAACATATCCAAATAATAATATCCTTTCTTTTAGTTGTAATTTTTATTTCATTTCAGGCTAATGCAAAACCTTCTGAATATCAAATCGAACAAATAAAAATTGAAAATGGCCTTTCACAAAGCACAATCTATTCCATGCTTCAAGATAATCAAGGGTTTATGTGGTTTGGTACCGGCAATGGGCTTAATAAATACGACGGCTACAACTTCACTGTGTATACACATAATAACCTGGATTCAACTTCTATTTCAGATAACACAGTAACCGCTTTAATTGAAGATAAAAATGGATACATCTGGATTGGGACGGTTAACGGGATATTAAATAGGTTTGATAGAACTACGGAAACTTTTAAGAAATTTTATCTGGATAGTAAAGTAGCTGAACAAAACCCTTCAATGGATGAATACTATGAATATCCTATCTCCTTCTCAAGGAATAATAACTGTACTATCACTTCAATCGCCGAAGATAAAGAAGGTTTTCTTTGGATCGGAACCTGGGGGAAAGGAATTATAAGGTTTGATAAAAGAACGAATACTTTTCAGCATTTTTATTCAGAACTAAATAATTCTTCAAGTTTAAGTTATAACAGAGTTACTAAAATTTTAGTTGACTTAAAAGGTGATATCTGGATTGGCACATTTGGTGGCGGGTTAAATAAAATTATTAATGCAGGATCTATTAATCGGAAAAATAATTATAAAGAAAATAACGTTTTAATTTTTGAACATTATAGAAACGATGCAAATAATAATTATTCTTTAAGTGATGACAAAATTATTTCTCTTTATGAAGACAGGTTTAATTCTATCTGGGTTGGAACTTATGAAGGCGGATTAAACAAATTAAGTAATGAACAAAAATCATTGTCTCCTAAATCGGCAAGATTCGTAAAATATTATCATAATAAACATGATCGCTACAGCCTATCACAAAATACTGTAATGGCAATAACCGGAGGAAAGAATGGTGAACTTTGGGTTGGAACTTTCGGCGGCGGTTTGGATAAATATGATTATGCCTCTGAAAAGTTTTTAAGATTTATTCATGATCCAAATAATTTAAACTCTATTGGCGACAACGATGTTCTCACATTGCTTGTTGATAAATCTGGGATTTTGTGGGTTGGCTCTAACTTAGGCGAAGGTATAAGTAAGCTTTCCTATAATTCAGTAAAGTTTGATAGAATTAGCCCGGCTAATGATAGAAAAAATGGACTGTCTGATAATGTTGTGTGGGCAATTTACAAGGATACAACTAAATACCTTTGGGTTGGAACTTACAGAGGGGGATTAGATAGAATAGACAAAAAGAATAATTCTGTAAAAGTTTATCTTCAAAACTCTAATAATTCAAATAGCATTAGTGATAATCATGTTAGAGCTATAAACAAAGATGATGAAGGGAATTTGTGGATCGGGACTTACAGCGGCGGTCTTGATAAATTTGATTTAAAGAAAAATCGGTTTTATAATTATAAAAAGACTGATGATCCGAACAGTATAAGTGCGAATCAAATCCAATCTATTTATATAGATAATACATCAACTTTCTGGATTGGTACGTTTGGTGGAGGATTAAATACTTTCAGTGAGAAGTCAATAAAAAATAATGAGATAAAATTTAAAAAATTTCTGCATGATCAAGATGATAAATACAGTTTGAGTGACAATAGGGTTTATTCAATAATTGAAGATTCGCAAGGATATCTATGGGTTGGAACCTTTGGTGGAGGTTTAAATAAATTTGATAAAAAAAGACAGCTATTTTTTCATTACACCAATCAGCCCGGCAATAGACACAGTCTTAGTGATAATAGAGTGCTGTGTTTATATGAAGATAGCAAAAATGGTCTTTGGGTTGGAACATACGGCGGGGGATTAAATAAACTTGACAAGAAAAGCGAAACATTTAAAAGATTTACATACGGAACTGGGCTGCGAGCAAATATCGTTTATGGTATTATAGAAGATGAGAATCAAAATCTTTGGCTGAGTACTGATAACGGAATATTTAAGTTCAATATTCAAACGGAAAAATTTGTTAATTACGATTTAAAAGATGGTTTGCAAAGTCTAGAATTTAGCGGTGGTGCTTATTGTAAGGCTCCTAATGGCTATATATACTTTGGCGGTATTAATGGAATAAACTTTTTTCATCCTGATAGTATATTTGAGAATACATATGTTCCACCAATAGTTATTACTTCAATTAAAGTATTAAATCAACCTCTTAAAGGGGAAACCAAAGAACTTGTTCTACCGCATGATAAGAATTTTATTACCTTTGAATTTGCTTCGCTTGATTATACGAATTCTATCGACAACCATTATATGTATAAACTGGAAGGATTGGATAAAGATTGGCAAATGGTAGATGCAACAATGCGAATGGCAAATTATACGGATCTTTCACCGGGGAAATATGTATTTAAAGTGAAAGGTTCTAATAATGACAATCTTTGGAATACAAACGGAGCACAAATCCTGGTTACAATTCTACCTCCATATTGGACCACGTGGTGGTTTATTAGTCTTTGTTTTATCGCTGCTTGGGCAATACTTTATTATTTAAGTACGCTAAAATATAGAAATTTGCTTTCCATAGAGAAATTGAAAACGAGATTGGCAGCAGATTTACATGACAACATTGGTTCCGGACTAACCGAAATTTCAATTTTAAGTGAACTAGCAGCAAAGGATGTTCAACAATTTCCGGAAAGATCATCACAAGAATTAAAAACGATTAGTGATATTTCCCGTCATTTGATTGATGGAATGAGTGACATTGTATGGATTGTAAATCCAAAGAGAGATTCACTATATGATCTAATGATACGACTTAAAGATTCGTATAATGATCTACTTGCTTCATTGGGAATAGCATTTAAAACTAACAACATTGAAAAACTCAAAGAAGTTAAGTTACCTATTGATATCAAGCAAAATTTATATCTAATCTTCAAAGAAGGAATAAATAATTCAATTAAGCATAGCAAATGCTCCAAAATTTATTTTGAAGCAAATATTAGAGGAGATATACTTGAGTTAAGTTTGAGTGATAATGGTGTCGGTATTATGCATGACAAATATTATTT
>CAZRMA010000022.1:0-3543 GCA_964600655.1 uncultured Ignavibacteriaceae bacterium | reverse complement strand
ATTGAAGGTGTTAAAAGAACAAAACAAATTAACTCTGAAGTAAATATTTTAATGCTAACTGTTTATGAAGAAAGTGAAGTAGTTTATGATGCACTTTGTGCAGGCGCTTGTGGGTACCTTGTCAAAAAAACACCTCCTGCAAAATTACTAGAAGCTATAAAGGATATTTACAACGGTGGTTCACCAATGAGTTCGCAAATTGCCAGGCAGGTGATAAATTCATTCCGAAATGAAAGAAGCAGCGATTCACAGTATAATCTATCCGGCAGAGAAAAAGAAGTATTACTGCTTCTTTCGGATGGAAATAATTACCAGGAAATAGGGGAACAGCTATTTATAAGTGTTGACACTGTTCGTCATCACATTAGAAATATTTATAAAAAATTGCACGTCCATTCTCAGTCAGAAGCAGTGGCAAAAGCAATCAGAAAAAAAATAATTTAATTTCAACTACATTAATATTCGCCCCATCTTTTAGTCTCTTCCTTATAAAAATCAACAAATTCTAAACATTTATATGAAAAACAGCATATCTATGCAGTTGTGTCCCATTTGTTAAACAATTAAATAGAAATCAGTTTTATATCGAATTAAAAATATTTCTAAACATGATGGAGGAGATATGGAAAGTCCATTTGAAAACAATTTCGATAAAAATCCTTTACGTGATTTGATAAGTGACGAGGTTTACAATCTATTAAGTGTGAGAGGATTATTTAATGAAACTTCTGTTCGCGATAGAGCGATCAGGATGAAATTTAAATTTTTAAGATCGCAAAAATTGAGAGCAGGTGATGCAATAGATAAGTTAAGAGATGAGTATCCTTACCTTCAGTTTGACACCATAAAAAAAATAGTTCACAATCCACCTAAAAATTATCATGCATGAATAAATTATATTATTTATATCGGACTCAACCCTGACAAGAAATTCTCCATTTGGTCGCCCGCATCGGATGAAGAATAAGTGGGGTTGAGTTTAATTTATTTTTTTACCTAAAGATTTTCCCGCTGCTTCAAATTTCATTCTATATAATAGTTATAAAATTAAGAATATTTATATATCCGAATAATTTGTTAGATTAAATTGTTTTGCTTATAATTAGTAAATAAAAAAGTAAATACTCTTTTTTATTTTAATAAAAGACGAATGAAATTAATTTTAAACCGGATTCTTCAAATTCTTGCCTTTTTTGTAGCAGGTGGGGGGTCATTAAGGCCTTGGCTGCAAAAAAAACGTGGTGTAAGGGTTGGAAAAGATGTTTGGATAGGTCAATTTGTTTATATTGATCAACTTTATCCAGATGCTGTAATAATAGGGGATAACTGTACCATCGGCCTTCGTTCTACAATATTCACTCATTTGCATTGGGGAGCAAGAAAAAATAATAACTATGGAAGAGTAATTATAGAAAAAGATGTTTACATAGGTCCACACTGTGTAATTTTACCGAATGTGACCATTGGTGAAGGTGCAGTAATACGAGGTGGAGCTGTGGTATCTAGAAATGTTCCTCCACATACATTTTGGGGAAATGAAAGCCCTGGGCCACTTGCTAGAGTAACTGTTCCTCTTACTCATGAATACTCTTATGAAGAATTTGTTCAGGGATTAAAGCCATTTAGAAATAAAAAGAATATAAGTTAATATATCCTACCAAATTCATAACATTTTTATCATTTCTAAAAAAGAAAAATAGTTCTTCTTGATTTTTAGTATTACTTATTCTAATTTCAAACCTTAATCAACCGAAGAAATACTTTAAGATTATTAACTTAATTCGAGTGTTAAAAAATTTAATTCGATAATCTCATTATTTCCGAATTTCTCAATAATAGACTAAATTTACTTCAGAAAAGAATAAATTAGTTATCAATTTTTATATTTTTTTTAGCACGGAATTTGTGTTTATTTGGTAGAAAAATAATTAAGAAAATTAAAATTATATGGAATACATCCCTACAATACGAGAATTTATTGTTGAAAATTTTCTTTTTGGAGAAGGTGGTCAAGTATCTAACGATACAAACTTTTTTGAAAAAGGTATAATTGATTCTACTGGTATCCTTGAATTGGTTAGTTATATTGAAGAAACATATAACTTAACAATCGAAGATGAAGATCTAGTGCCGGAGAATTTTTCTAGCTTAAATACGGTTGCTGCCTTCCTTCAAAAAAAACAACTAGTAAACTCCGCTAATTAATTATGTGCGGAATCGCTGGAGTTCTCAACCTAAATACATCCAACCCAGTAAGAATAGAAAAATTAAAAAAATCTCTTGCCGTTTTAAATCATAGAGGCCCTGACGAAAAAGGTATATACATAGATGACTATGTCGGGTTAGCTCATTCACGTTTAAGTATAATAGGAATAAAAGGCGGCGCACAGCCAATTCATAATGAAGATAGAACATTGTGGATCACATTTAATGGGGAGATATTTAATTACACGGAATTAAAAAATGATTTGTTAAAAACTGGCCATAAGTTTTATACAAACACAGATACAGAAGTCATCCTTCATCTTTATGAAGAAAAAGGAATTGATTTTCTAAATTATTTGAATGGCCAATTCGCTTTTGTAATTTGGGACCTTAAATCAAAGGAGATGATTCTTGCGCGGGATCGAATAGGAATCCGCCCGCTTCATTATACTACTAAAAATAATCAATTCATATTTGCCTCCGAGATTAAAGCAATCTTCGCGTATGATGACAAAATCGAAAGAAAAATAAATCTTTCATCGTTAGATCAAATTTTTACTTATTGGACGACGTTGCCCGGCGAAACGATTTTTGAAAATATTAAAGAAGTACCGCCTGGTCATTATTTGAAAATATCTTCATCCGGAATGTCCCTGAATAAATATTGGGAACTGCCATTTTACCCCAAAGAAGAACAGCATGATTGGCCACTAAATAAATTGACTGATGAAATAGATTCGTTACTATTTGATTCAATAAAATTAAGACTTAGAGCGGATGTTCCTGTCGGAGCATATTTAAGTGGGGGCCTTGATTCCTCAATTATTACTTCCATTGTTAATCATAGTTTTAATAACAATCTAAAAACTTTTGGAATTCGTTTTGAAGATGATAAGTATGATGAAGGCACTTATCAAAAAGAACTTGTTCAAAAATTAAAGACAAATCATTTAGAAATCGTTGCTAAAAATGAAGATATTGGATCTTTGTTTCCTAATGTTTTATGGAATATTGAAAAACCAATACTAAGAACGGCTCCGGTTCCGTTATATATGCTTTCCAATTTAGTCCATAAAGAAAAATTAAAAGTTGTTTTAACGGGCGAAGGTGCCGATGAATTTTTTGGAGGATATAATATATTTAGAGAAACAAAAGCACGCTGGTTTTGGGGAAGAAATCCCCAATCTAAATTGCGGCCAATGCTATTGGTAAAATTGTATCCATATATATTAAACGACCCAAAACTTATTCCAACATTAAAATCTTTTTTTAAAAATGGAATTGATAAAATAAATGACAATTATTTCTCTCATCTTATCCGGTGGCAAAACACAACTA
>CAZRMA010000021.1:0-19901 GCA_964600655.1 uncultured Ignavibacteriaceae bacterium | reverse complement strand
CAATACGAACACCTAAAGCGAATGGTTTTGGTTCAATTAAAATATTTTTTTTGTGAAGTAAATAATAAATATCTCTCGCAGAATGGCCTGTCGCCAAAATAACTGCATCACTTAAAAATTCTTTTTCATTATTAATTGTTACTCCGGCTATTTCATCATTTCGTACAATAAAATCCGTCACAAGTGAATTGAAATAAACTTCACCGCCATTATTAACAATTGTTTCGCGGATTGCCTTTACCACATTCGGTAGTTTGTTTGAACCGATATGCGGATGTGCATCAATCAAGATATCTTCATGTGCTCCATGTTGAACCAATATTTGTAAAATCTTTTTGACGTTTCCCCGTTTACTTGACCGCGTATACAATTTTCCGTCGCTATAGGCACCGGCACCGCCTTCGCCAAAACAATAATTTGAATTTGGATTAACCACATGGAATTGCTGAATGGATCGTAAATCTCTGCGCCTTGCTTGAACATCTTTTCCCCGTTCAAAAATTATTGGTTTAATGCCGAGTTCAATTAATTTAAGTGCAGCAAACATTCCGGCAGGTCCGCAGCCGACAATAATTATTTTCTTGGATGAATTAACATGCTTGTAATTTAAAACAGATGTTTGCGTATTCGGGTTCTCATTTATAAAAACATCCGCTAAAATTTTGAATACTGGATTTGAAGATCTTGCGTCAATTGACCTTCTGACTGGGATAACTGCATTTAATTCTTGTACGTTTCTGCCAAGCTTTTGAGCCCCAATGTTTTTAAGATATTCTTTGTTGTAAAGTTCTTCAGGCGGGATAATAATTTCAATTTGTTTTATCATTTCTATGTCCTCTTTCTATGAGGAAAATTTTTCATGAATAAAGTTTATAAATTTTAGATTAATTCAATCATCATAATATCAAGCTTATCATCTTAATGGCTTCGTCAGGGAAATCTTTTTAACTGTTATAAAAAAGATTACTCACTCGTTACCTCGTTCGAAATGACGTCCTGGAGATTAAAAAATTCCTTTTATGTAACCGCCATCGACATGAATTGTATTTCCTGTAATATAACTTGCTTTTTGTGAAGCTAAAAAAACAACCGCAGAGGCAATCTCCTCTGGTAAACCAAGTCTATTCATAGGCACTTCTTTAGACATATCAGATATTATTTCCTCGTGAGATTTATTAACTTGTTTGGCTTTATGAACGGCCAGATCATATAACCTATGTGTTAATGTAAAACCTGGGGCAACATTATTTACGGTTACATTAAATTTAGCCACTTCATTGCTTAGTGATTTTGCAAATCCAACCAAACCGGTTCGTAATGAATTGGAGAGCATTAAATTTTCTATTGGCTGTTTAACTGAAACAGAAGTTATGTTTATAATTCTTCCCCACTCTTTTGCAAGCATATCCGGAAGCACTAATCTGCTGAATCTAACTGCACTCATCAAAACTTGTTCAAAAGCTTCCTGCCATTGCACTTCGGATATTTCAGAAAACAAACCTGCAGTCGGACCACCACAATTATTAACCAATATATCTATTTTACCGAATTCAAGTCTAGCAGCATCGACAGTTGTTTCAATATCTTTAGTTTTATTTAAATCACAAACACTCCAAACAGGTTCAATTCCGTATTTACTTTTAATTTCGGAAGCAGTTTTTATCAGTTCATCTTTTGATCTCGAACAGATTACAACTTTAGCTCCTTCGCTTATTAGAGCCTCGGCTACTGCCTGCCCTATGCCTTTGCTTGAGGCAGTTACAATCGCAACTTTTCCTCTCAATCCTAAGTTCATTTTAGTTCCTATAATTAGATTTAAATTTTATTTTAATGTATGAAAAATATTTATAACTCCAACTCTTATCATCATTACGGCAATGGCAGCAAGGAACAGAGAAGCAATTTTTGCAAATGCTTTTGAACCGCCGTTACCGATTAATTTAACAAGCTTATTTGCATTATACAATACCAATAAAACAATAATAAAATTTAGAACCATTGACAAGATGGTGGCAACATATCCGTAATTATCTCTTAAAATTAATATCGTAGTAAGAGCGGCTGGCCCCATAATCAAGGGGATGCCAAGGGGGACGACTCCGATATTCGTTCCGGGATTTCTTCTTACTTCGGATGAAGACATTATATCTGAAACGGAAATAATTAATAGTATTATGCCGCCGGCAATTCTAAAATCGTCAATAGTAATTCCTAAAAATTCTAGAACAAGCTTTCCGCCTAATAAAAAAATATTGGCAACTATAAAAGCTGCAACGATAGCTTCAATAATTAATTTTTTTCTTTCCGCGTGAGATATATCTTGTGTATAACCTAAAAATAGAGGTGCGGTTCCGATAATATCAATCGCAACAAAAAGTGGAATAAATGAAAGTAAAAATATTTCAAACGTCATAAAAAAATCTCTGAAAATTTTAGCTCTTTAAAATAACATAGTTAATTTAAAGATGTACTTTTCCAGAGATTTAATTTTTACTAGTCCAATAAATGTTGATTCAAAACAACTTTTATTCTTTTGAAGCCATCATTTCAGTAACAATTGTATGAGTATCCATGGCAATCACTAGTTCTTCATTTGTCGGGATACGAAGAATTTTTACCTTTGAATCATCTTTTGAAATTATTAATTCTTTATTATTGTTTTTTTCTTTGTCTAGTTCTAATCCAAGAAATTCTAAATTTTCACAAACCATTTCTCTTATGATTGCAGCGTTCTCACCAATTCCACCTGTAAAAACAAATGCATCAATACCGCCCATTGCAGCGGCATATGCTCCAAGATACTTTTGAATTTTATAGGCAAACATTTCAAGAGCATACTTTGATCTTTTATGATTATCTTCAGCTGCTTTAATTATTTCACGCATGTCGCTGCTTTCACCGCTTACTCCAATCAGGCCGCTGTGTTTGTTCAATAATGTACCTGCTTCACTAAGTGATAGACCTTCCTTGCCCATGATATATAAAATCAATGACGGATCTAGATCTCCGCTTCTTGTTCCCATAATTAATCCTTCAAGCGGAGTAAAACCCATTGTCGTATCAATGGATCTACCGTGCAAAACAGCAGCCATACTGCATCCGTTTCCAAGATGCGCCGTAACAATTTTTAATTCTTCAACACTTTTCCCCAGCATTTCTGCTGCTTTATTTGAAACAAATAAATGCGAAGTACCATGAAATCCATATCTTCTTATTTTATATTTTTTATATAGCTCATAAGGGATCCCGTACAGATATGCTTTGGGAGGCATCTTAATATGAAATGCAGTATCGAATACACCAACTTGCGGTGTATTGGGCATTAATCTTTTTGCAGCTTGAATACCCTTTATATTTGGCGGATTATGCAAAGGCGCTAATTCAATATTTTCTTGCAATGCTGCCATTACTTCATCGTTAATTAAAACTGATCCAGAAAAAGTTTCACCGCCATGAACAACACGATGTCCAACCGCATCAATGTCATCTTTATCGTCAATCACTCCGTGATTTTTACTTAGCATAACGCCAAGCACATATTCGATTGCTATGGTGTGGTCCAATATTTCGCCAACAATTTTTATTGAATCATTATCATAACGTGAATGAGTTAATACTGCACTGCTCATGCCTATTCGTTCTACCATTCCTTTAGCAAGTGCAAACTTTTTTTCAGTATCAATGAACTGATATTTAATTGAAGAACTTCCGCAGTTAAGAACTAAAACTCTCATACCCCGATTTACTCCTATAAGTAATAAATTTTATAAAATAATTTTTCCGTTATCATCATATTTATAAAAACCTTCACCGGTTTTTTTGCCAAGCTTTCTCTCCCGCACTAATTTACGTAAGATCGGACATGCCCGGTATCTTGGTTCACCTAAAGTTTTCCACAATGTTTCCATCCAAGCAAGCACTTCATCCAGCCCCATCATGTCAGCCATTTCCAGCGGGCCATTTTGAAAATTGTATCCGAGTTTCATAGCTGTATCAATGTCTTTTGCCGTAGCAACTCCTTCAAGCAAAATATACATTGCTTCATTGAGTAGAGGAACGATTGCACGAGTTGTAACGAATCCTGGATATTCGTAAACTTCCACAGGTGTTTTGCCTATAGATGCAGCAAAGTTTTTGGCAATTTCAACCGTATGATTTGAAGTATGAAGGCATTTTACTAATTCAACTAACGGTATTTTGGGAACGGGATTTAGAAAGTGCATCCCAATTATTTTGTCGGGGCGGGATGTGGTTTCCGCAATTTTTGTTAAGCTTAATGTTGAGGTATTAGAAACAAAAATCACATCTTTCTTTGCAATGCTGTCTAATTTTTTGAAGATAGCTTTTTTCAATTCAAAATCTTCTTCAACTGCTTCAATTATTATTTCACTTTCTATAATTTTATTTATATCCGTTTCCCATTTAATTCTACTAAGTATAGATTTTTTTTCTGCCTGTGTTAAAGCCCATCTTTTAATTTCCCGCTCAAGAGAATCGGACAGATCCAAAACAGCTTTTTCCGCATGACCTTTATCTTTTTCTATAATCGTTACTTCGATTCCGGAAGCAGACACAGATTGTGCTATTCCCTGCCCCATTATTCCAGCTCCTATAATAGCTACGTTGTTAATCTGATGGCCGCCATCCAATATTTTAGACCTACCAAGCAGATCTTCCAGTTTTAATCCTTCTTCTTTCATAATTGTTTCAAGTTTTTATTTTGATTGTTATTACTTACTACATTATTTAATTCTTTAATTTCATTTTTTGATAACTGCATCTGAAGTTCGACTGCGTTATTATTTGACGATACCGATAAATTTTTTGTCAGCTTTCCCAGTAAATTATTTTTACTCGAAATAATTCCCATTGCCAATGCACTTGATATTCCGGCTGTAAGCAAATAAGCATTTTTTTTACTTTCACAAATTAATTCGGACTGTATATTTATATTATTATCTAAATTTGCTGAAAGCGTAAACTGTTTAATTGATTTAATAACTTCACTACCCGGCCAATCGTTTGTGTTCCCAATTATTTTATCTATAACTGCAGCAGTAGTTCTCTTATCATTTACTGCTGTCCAATAGTGGTTTTTCTGTTTAATTTTTTTTATAAGATTTACAAAATCCTTGTTTGACCTCAAAGATTCATTCTTATTGCCTAACACATCTATTAATTCTTTGCGTTCACTAAACATTGCAAGTGTAGAATCATTTATAAAAAAATACAGTTCACTGTTTGACTTCCTAAACTGAAAAACTTTTCGGCCTGCTAACATTTTTGATGAAAATTTACTCTTATCATTAAACAATTTTCTTAATTTTTTAAGATCACCCTTTAAGCTTAAGGCTAAAAATTTTTTGCTATCCAGAGTTGAAGAAGTTATTAATTCATTAATTGAAGATTCTAATTTTAGTCCGGTTTTCCTTTTAAAATATCTCAACCAAACTTTGGCTTCACTTTGATTAAAATAGTTTTTGAAAAATCCATTCCAAAATTCAGAGCTTCTAACATTTTCATAATTCAAATATGTAACTGTTTTTGAATCCTTTGGAATAAAAGCAAATATCTCCCATTGGTTTTTACTTATGGGCTTATATTCTTCGTTCCTTTTGCAGCCGAAAAAACTTAAAATAATTAATAAAAAAAGTAACCATATCTTCTTCATAATTAGAAATCTTTTCTCGTAAATAAAAACACACCGTAGCCTAAAATTAAAATTAAAAACACACTTGAAGTAATTATAGGCTGATAGTCTACAATCGATTTTCCGGTTGAAACATCAAGTAATACCCCGCTCATAAGCTCGGAAGTCTTTGGAAATATGTAATATAATCCTTTCAATATTTCCTTAAAAAAATCACTGATAGAGAACATCTCGACTTTGGATTTAACAAATAGCAAAGCCGGACTTAGAATCAAATAGATGAAGTAAGCAATCATCATTCCAAAAACCGAGCTTTTGGTAATTATACCGAATAATACAATTATCGAATAAAGCACGGCATAAGTAAAGGTAATTATAACTACTGACCATAAAAACGAAGCATCCCAGTAGGAAAACTTGAGCGAGATCATTAACCATACACCCAATATCAATAAACCAATATTTATGAATATAAATAAGATGCTGCCTAAGTATTTTCCAATGATCAACTGCAATCGCGAAATGGGCTTTGAAAGCAGCAAATCAATGTTGCCTTTTTCAAGCATGTTAGGGACAAAGCTTGCTGTAGAAAAGATTGCAAGAAGCAGACAAAGCAGTGATAAAGGAGTGATTAATGAAACTTCCAATAATCCAATTGCCTGACCGAGGATAAATTCATCATTAGCAGGGTTAATTGTTGTAAGTATTTGACTTGAATCCATCAATGAAAATGCAAATCCCAAACCAATAAGAAATAATGCTGAAACTGCAATGAAGAATATAAATACTTTTCTGGCAAGAGCTTCTCTTAAAGTAAAATTGATAATTATAAAAATATTTTTCATTGCAAGTTCTCCTTATTGGATTCATTTATTAATTCAATAAATGTATCTTCCAAAGAAGATTTTGATGGAACAATTTCTTTAATAATCCTTTCTTTCGACCTAATCAAATCAATAACCCTATTCAGCTCAAAAGTATTATCAACTTTTACTAAATACGTGCCGTCAATATTTTTTCTACTTGAAAAACCGTTAATATTTTCAAAAGGGATATTTTCCAGGCCATCTCCATCAATTGAAATTTTATACTCTTCTTTTTTTTCGGTTAAATCTTTAACCGTCCCTTCCCTTAGCAGCTTGCCTTTATTCAGAATTGCAACTCTGTCTGTTATCATTTCTACTTCAGAAAGCAGGTGGCTATTTAGAAAAATTGTTTTGGACCTGTTCTTTAGCTCAAGTAAAATATCCCTTATTTCTTTTCTACCAATCGGATCGACGCCATCTGTTGGTTCATCTAAAAAAATTAAATCGGGATCATTTAATAAAGCTTGAGCTAATCCTAACCGCTGCATCATTCCTTTTGAATAAGTTTTTACTTTAGATTTTTTCCATTTGGTTAAATTCATCAATTCAAGAAGTTCATCAATTTTCTTATTCAAAATTTTGTCATCCAGCCCGCCAAGTTTGCCAAAAAACCTTAGTACATTTCCGCCGGTTAAGTATGACGGGTATTTATGATTCTCAGGAAGATAACCAACACGACTTTTGATTTTATAATTAGAAATATCTTCATTCAAAATTCTTGCGCCACCGGTTGTTGGAAAAGTTATCCCCAGAAGAATTTTTATTAATGTAGTTTTCCCCGCGCCGTTTGGCCCTAATAAACCAAAGATTGAACCTTCAGAAATATTTAAGCTTAGGCTGTTCAAAGCCTGCACTTCTTTTTTACCAAATGAGGAATAAATTTTTGTTAGACTATTTGTTTCAATTACATTCATTTTGATATAATTTTTTATAAAGTAATTCTGTAAATATAAGCAATTTTGAGATTGGTTTTTTTAATATTTAAGCATCAATAATTCTTTATAGAACCATTTTGGGAAATAATGGAACTCTCATCTTTAAGATTAAAAAGCAGTAACTTTTAATTAATAGTAATTTTTTTTTACTTTGTTAGTGAACGAATAAAATTTAAATGAAACCAATACAAGCCTTACAAAGATATTTTGGGTTAAAGTCATTCCGTAATTCCCAGCTTGAAATAATTGAATCAATTATTAAAGGTGAAAATGTTTTAGCTGTTTTACCGACAGGTGCAGGTAAATCAATTTGCTATCAAATTCCAGCTTTGATTTCAGAAAATTTTTCACTCGTAATTTCACCTTTGATTTCATTAATGAAGGATCAGGTTGATACTTTAAACCGGAATGAAGAACAGGCCTCTTTCATTAATAGTACAATGAATTTTTACGAAATTGAAGAAGTGCTTCAAAAGATTGCTTATGGTCAAATAAAATTATTATATGTAGCCCCTGAAAGACTCGCCAATGTTAAGTTTGCTGAACGAATTAAAAAACTTTCTCCAACATTTTTGTTTATTGATGAAGCACATTGTATAAGTGAATGGGGACATAATTTCCGTCCCAGCTACAGTAAAATAAAAGAGTTTATCGATTTTGTTGAAATTAAAAATGTATCCGGTTTTACCGCAACTGCAACTCCGGAAGTGGTTAAAGATATTATAAAACAGCTTGGATTAAAAAAGCATAAATTATTTGTACGTGGATTTGAAAGAGATAATCTTTTCTTAAATGTCATTATTACAAAAAAGAAAAAAGAAAAATGTTTAGAATTAATCACTGCTTACAAAATCCCTTCAATTATATATTGTGCTTCACGTAAGAACGCAGAAGAAATTTCTGAATTTTTAGTAATGAATAGAATTAACTGTTCATACTATCATGCCGGTATGCAGCCTGAAATCCGAAAGAAAATACAGGAAGATTTTATTGAAGATAGAACTCCAATAATTGCCGCCACTAATGCTTTTGGAATGGGAATAGATAAAAAAGATATTCGACTAATAATCCATTACAACACTCCCGGCTCTATTGAAAATTATTACCAGGAAATTGGAAGAGCCGGACGCGACGGCAAAAACTCATTTGTATTTTTGCTTCATGATGATTACGACATAAACATTCAAAACTTTTTTATTTCAAATGCACACCCTGATAAAGAATTAATTGAGAATGTTTATGCAGCCATTTGCGACTATGGGAAAATTGCCGAAGGAATTCAGCCAGAAAACGAAATACCATTAAACACTGAATACATTAATGCATACTGTAAAAAAAATTTAAGCAAAGGATTACTTCATTCGACTTTAAGAAATTTGGAGTCGGCTGGATATTTAAAGCAGCTTTCAGAATATGAAAGAAATATTTCTCTTCAATTTACGATGAGTAAAAACAGACTGAGAGAATTTGCTAAGCAATCTACAAACGATATTTTAAAAGAAACTGTTCTGCAATTGCTGCGGGAATTTGGAAGTGAAATAATAACTAGTAAAATTAATGTTTCAATCGGACAGTTATCAAAGAAATTTGATTTGGAGGAAGACGGTCTCGAAGAAGCTTTATTAACACTTGATAACCTAGGAGTTTTATCTTTTAACAAAATATTTTCAAAAGAAAACATAATTTTAACTTCACCGCGGGTAAATAAAAAACAATTAAATCTTAATTACAAAAAAATAAACGAAAGCTATTTAAATCTTCGCTTCAAAGTTGATAGAATGGTAAGCTATGTATACTCACTCGACTGCCGGTTTAAATTTATACTTGATTATTTTGGCGAAGATGTTGCCGAATACAAATGCGGAAGATGCGATAAATGCAGTTCAAAACAAGGATTGACAAATGAAACAGTGGATTATGTTAAAGAAATTATTTCAAAGACTTTGAATGAAAGCGGCCAAGAATTAACTGAAACTTCTTTGATCCAGATATTGAGAGGGAAATCAAAATTAAATAATGCTATGAATCTTTCTTCATTCGGATCATTTTCAAATTATACAATCAATGATCTGAAGATGGTTTTACGACAAATGGTTGATGAAAAATTAATTAATAAAGGCAGTGGTAAAAATAAAATTCTAGCCGCAGGATATAATGCAAACACTAAATTGGTGATTGATGATGAATTTGAGAACAAACTTTCAAATCACATTTACGAAGAAAACTTAATTCTTTTTAACTCACTTAGAGAAGTTAGGACAAAAACTGCGAAAAAGTTTTTGCAGTCAACCTATTTAATTTGTCCGGATGATATCCTGCGAAAAGTTGCAGATAAGAAACCGAAGACTAAAAGCGAGCTTCTTTCAGTAGAGGGATTTAATAACAGGATGTTCAGTAAAATGGGAGAAGAAATTTTAGAAGTTGTAAATGAGTATATAAAGGGAAATGAAACTAATAAGAAAAAACCTGAAGGACCAAAAAATATTCCTCAAAATATATTGGAGACATATCATCTTTTAAAAAAGGGTTACAGCTTAAAAGATATTGCATCATTGCGGAAATTAGCTGAGCCGGTTATTTCAATGCAGATAGAAACAATAATAGAATTCCAGCCTGAAATAAATATTTCACATCTTTTCGAAAACGGAATTTTAGAATTGATTAAAACTGAAGTTGACAAAGGTTATTCAAATATAAAAGAAATTAAAGAAAGATTACCTAGCACTATTTCATATTCTTTAATAAGAATTGCAGCAGCAAAATTCAGACATAAATTTATCAGGCAGGATTAACGCGGCGGTTTTGTTTTCATACTATCCACATTAGCAATCACTTTATCAAAAAATGTTTGCCATCTTTCAGGATACTGATTATAATAATCAACAGTTGATTGGTATTGATCCAAGCTTACATTATATCTTTTTAGAATTTCATTTCTTGCATTAGTACGTGGATTAACTACTTGCAGGCTATCTGGAGTTTTTTTATCAATAATTGAATCCTGTGCAATTACCATGTCGGTATAAATCTTAACAAACTTATCTTCATTAATTCTATTTTGATTTTGGCAGGCTGAAAATAAAGTTGCAAATACAAGTGAAATTAACAATAGAATTGAATTCCCCAAATATATTGCTAATCTACTTTTCTTCTCATAAGAAGGAATAAATGGATGATTGATTGAATGCAAGAATTTGACTTTTGACTTTTGATTTTTGACTTTTATCTTCACTTCATCTTTTTGCTTGCTTCAAATAGAATCTTCTTTTCTTTATCACTTAAATTCTGATAACCAGATTGACTTATCTTATCTAAAATAGCATCAATTTCTTTTTGTGAAACCTGTGATTCATCTCTATCAGTTATATCATAGTATGTGGCATCTTCCACATCTTCTTTCTTTTTCTTAAATGGATTTGTTATGTTTTTAAACTTACTGGAAGGATTTGAATAGTTCCCGAAAGGAGATGAAGATGAACCACCAAAAATATTTCTAAATGAAATGCTTCCTTGATTAGTAAACATCATGTAAAGAAATCCAAATAAAGCTCCGCCAATATGAACAAAGTGGGCAATATTGCCTCCACCGTTTGCAGCGAATATATCAATCAAAACTAAAAATACTATGAAGTATTTAACTTTAACAGGTATTAAGAAATAAATATAAATGTATCTATTAGGGAAAAGCATTGCAAACGCAACCATTACGCCCATTATAGAGCCTGATGCACCTATAGTTGGACCATTGAGTCCGCCTAAAAAAATCGGGCTTAATAAAATTTGGAAAAGTCCGCCAACAACTCCGGTTGTTAAATAAAATATTAAGAACTTTTTTGAGCCCCATAAATTTTCTATTTCCATTCCGAACATCCACAGAATAAACATATTAAAGAATATGTGAAAAAAACCTGCGTGCATAAATTGATAGGTGATCAACTGCCACGGGTAAAAGCCCCATGATATTATTTGATTACCCATGGTAGCGGCTGTAACACCGCCTATTGGTAATAATGCGAAATATTTTGTAAGTATATCAGCAAGAGTAAACCCCGTACTTAATCTTATATTTTCGCCCAGCATTTGCACTATGAAAACTGCACCATTTATAATTAACAGGTTCTTTATGACCGGTGGAAAAAAACTAAACCCGCCAAAGCCACTTGGTTTATAATAATTACTCAAAATAAAATTTCCTTAATATTCTAATACAAAAACAAAATTATGCTTCGCTTAAAGCCTCAACCCCAGGCAATACTTTTCCTTCTAAAAATTCAAGAGACGCACCCCCGCCTGTAGATACGTGAGAAACTTTTTCATCAAGCCCGGCTTTTGTAATTGCCGCAGCAGAATCTCCGCCACCAATTACAGTAGTTGCTCCATTAACAGTTGCATCTGCTAAGGCCTTCGCGACAGCAAAAGTTCCCTTTGCAAAATTATCCATTTCAAAAACACCCATAGGCCCGTTCCATACAATAGTTTTTGAATTCATCAATTCTTTTTTGAATAATTCAATTGTCTTCGGACCTATATCTAATCCCATTTTGCCAGATGAAATATGATCTACACTAACAACTTCAGAAGGAGAATCATTCTTAAATTCATCTGCAACAACAACATCAACAGGAAGTAAAAAGTTTAATTTTTTATTTTTAACTTTTTCTAAAAGCTCTTTAGCCAAATCCAATTTTTCTTCTTCAAGAAGTGACTTGCCAATTTCTTTACCTTCAGCTTTAAAGAATGTGAAAGCCATTCCACCACCAATAATAAGCGAATCTACTTTATCGAGCAGGTTATTAATCACATCGATTTTGCCTGAAATTTTTGCGCCGCCCAATATAGCACAATATGGCCTTTCAGGATTTGTAATTGCGTTTCCCAAATAATCTAATTCTTTCTGCATTAAGTAGCCGGCAGCACATATATCAATGAATTTAGTAACACCTTCTGTAGACGCATGAGCCCTATGAGCAGTTCCAAATGCATCATTAATATAAACATCACCAAGCTCTGCTAATTGTTTAGCAAAAGCTGCATTATTTTTTTCTTCCTCTTCATGAAAGCGCAGATTTTCCAGAAGAACTATGTCTCCATCTTTCATTTCGCTTACTATTTTTTTCACCTCTTCCCCAATACAATCGGGAGCTAAAGTAACTTTTTTATTTAACAGTTCACTTAATTTTTCGGCCGCGGGCTTCAAGCTGTATTTTGGATTCACTTTTCCTTTCGGCCTTCCTAGATGACTCATTAAAATTGCTTTTCCTCCATCGGAAATAATTTTTTTAATTGTCGGAATAGCTGCTGAGATTCTTCTATCATCGGTTACATTTAGATTTTCATCTAACGGTACGTTAAAATCAACACGAACAAGAACTTTTTTATTTTTTAAATCAACTTTATCAATCGATAATTTATTCATTATTTTTCCACCTTTTAATTTATCTTATATAAGATGATAATAACATTAATTTTTTGCCTCAAAAGAAAGCTCTGAAGTTAAAGGAAGGATAAAAAAGGAGACCAATTTTTGATCTCCCTAAATTTTCTTCTTAATTATTATTTAGCAATTTTAGTTAAAAGATCTACTACTCTGCAAGAATAACCCCATTCGTTATCATACCATGAAACGATTTTGAAAAATCTTTTTTCATCTTTAAAGTTATTCTGCATTGTAGCCAGTGAATCATAAATAGAAGAGCGGTCATCGTGGATAAAATCTGTAGAGACAACTTCTTCCTTGGAATAACCTAATATTCCTTTTAAATATGTTTCGGAAGCTTTCTTTAACAGCCCATCGATTTCTGCTATAGAAGTATCTTTCACAGACCTAAAAGTCAAATCAACTACAGAAACATCAGCAGTTGGAACTCTAACTGACATACCGGTTAATTTTCCTTTTGTGGTAGGAAGAACTTCACCCACTGCTGTTGCAGCGCCGGTTGTTGAAGGAATAATATTTATAGCCGCTGCTCTGCCGCCTCTCCAATCTTTTTTAGATGGGCCGTCAACAGTTTTTTGAGTTGCGGTATATGAGTGAATTGTAGTCATTAAACCAGTTTCAATTCCAATACCTTCTTTTAAAATTACATGAACTAACGGAGCCAAACAATTTGTTGTACAAGAAGCATTAGAAATAATATGATGCTTAGCTGGATCGTACTCATTGTCATTTACACCAAGCACAACAGTTTTAACATCGCCTTTACCTGGAGCGGATATTATAACTTTTTTTGCACCGGCTTCAAGATGGCCTTTTGCTTTATCTGAATGAGTAAATAAACCAGTTGACTCAATTACATAATCAACGCCCAATTCTTTCCAGGGCAATTGTGATGGTTCTTTGGTTGCCATTATACATTTAATTTTATGGCCATCAACTACAAATATGTCATCAGCTTCTGCACTCGGACTACTTTTTTCTGTAGTTATTTTACCTTTAGATCTACCGTGAACCGAATCGTATTTAAGTTGATATGCAAAGTATTGAGCGTCAGTTGTAACATCAACAACGGCTACTACATCTATTTCTTTGCCTAATAAACCTTTGTCAACCAATGCGCTAAAAACTAATCTACCTATTCTTCCAAACCCATTTATGCCTACTTTAACTGCCATTTGTTATCTCCTTTGATTGAATTTTTTAGTATACAACGCAAAATTAGCTAAAGCGCATTATAATTTCAAACCAATTGAAAAGTAATATTGAAGGTAAGGTGTAAAAAAGGAAGGAACTGTCTGATATACATGCTTGTTAAATTCTTAACCTCTCGTTTTAATCAAGCCAAACAGTTCCACGAATATCTGAGTATTGATTATAACAAAGTCACACTGATTGATTTTTATAATATTCAATCTCGTTAATTTTTTTATCTTCGTAATAAATCATTTTTAAAATCGGTTTTCCATCAGGTTCAAACTTTGTCCATACACCATTCTTCTTACCATTAGAGAATGCTCCTTCTTCTCTTAAGGAACCATCAGGATAATACCATTTCCAATTTCCATCTGCAACATCATCTTTAAAATTCCCTTCACTTTCTATATTTCCATTGATGTAATAATATAGCCAGTATCCAGAATTTTTATTGTTTGTCATCTGTCCCATCATCTCGACTCTTCCGTTTGAAAAGTAAGTAACAAACGAACCATTTTTTTCGCCATTAACTACATCATAAACAAGTTTCTGATTATTCACTGTAGTATTAATCTTACCTGAATATAATTGATGTGTAGATGAATTTATAATTAATCCGTTTTTAAAAAAATATGAGTATTGATGATTTGGTTTTTGATTGCATGCTGTAAACCATAACATAACAATCGGTATGAAATAAATATAACGTACCTTAAAATGGCTGTAAAGTTTCATAGCATCCCTTAAAAGAATTTGAAATAGAAAACTTTTAGTTTTTGCAGATTAAACTGCTATGCCCATTTTAAGATATTCTGGAGGGTTAAATATCTTGAGTTTAAAATATAAAAATTATAATGAATATTTCAAGAGGGATTTGAAAATAAATACTTATTGTGATCCTGACAATGAATCCGAAAACGCCTTTTTTTCAATCAATTTGCCTTTTTCGTCATATGAATACCATTCGCCGGTTCTTTTTCCTTTTTTAAATACACCCCTTTCTTTCATAATTCCATCAGGAAAATACCAAATCCAAATACTGTCGGGTAAATCATTTTTGAAATATCCTTTTGTTTCAAGTTTTCCATTATCATAGTAGTACCGCCATTCACCAACATTTTTATTGCGGCTTATCATGCCTGACATAATAAGGCTATCCTTCATCGTTTTGATTTTAAAGATTCCGTCCTTAATTCCATCTTTAACCTCATAGGATATGATTTGATTATTTATAGTATCAACAACAATTCCATTAAATAATTCGTTACTATCATTCTTGTATATTAAACTATCTGAAACAAAAAATTTCTTCCTATTCGTTTCCACTTTTTTCATATACGAACAGAAAAAAATAAAAATTATTGTGTATATTAATATGTGCAATGATAATATTGATTTTGTAGTTTTCATTTATAACAATTATAATTTTGTTTTGATTGGCTAATTTAATCTTTATATATAGAACCACCAATCATTTTGAAATATTATTTCTCTTACAAGAGAAACAAAAATAATCATTCTCAGTTCTGAAAATTTTTCTGCTTTTTTTTGTTAAAAATCGAATTTCTGTTATTGGTTTAGTTTTTGTCATAGGAGCGATACTTATTATAACATTGTTAAAATATTTTAGGGTTATACGATGAAACAAAAAATACTAATTGCAGCTTTCTTGGTCCTATCAACTTTTACTTTCACATTTGGTCAAAATTATTATTTAGGTGTTGGTGATTCAACATCGGTACAAGGAACTTCGTGTGCGAGTTGTCACTATCAAGGAGGTATAGCATCACCAAAATTCGAAGAATGGAAACATACTCTTCACGCCGAGGCTCAAGATTCAATTAATAATTCTCATTATGGATTTGCTTGTTTGAGGTGTCATAATACAGGGTGGGATACCGATAATATGAACTACGGAGCAGACGAATATGTTGTCCAGGACACTACTGTTCCTAATTATAGAATAACAGACCTTGCAAATTTTAACAGAGTAAAAAATGTTCAATGTGAAGCCTGCCATGGTCCTTTAGGGACTGCTGATTCAACCCTATCATATGATCACTGGGATTTTAAAGGTGTTAATAAATTAGATTATTCTGCCGAGCTTTGCGGAAAATGCCATCAAGGTTCACATCATGGATTTTATGAAGAATGGGCAATTTCAGGCCATGCGCATTCAGCTGATTCATCATTAGCTTTTGTTGTAAATAATCCCGCTTGCGTTAAGTGTCATGTTGCACAAAGTTTTGTTCGTTACGCAGAAGATCCAGAAAATTATCAAGAGAAATTAGATGTTACCGGTGATGAAATTCAACCTCTGACTTGCGTTGCTTGTCATGATCCACATTCAAAAGAATTTCCTCATCAGTTAAGATTTCCAGTTTCCGGAACAAGGGTAATTTGCGACGAATGTCATAATGCTGAGATTGAAGACACTGTAGATATTAACTCAACTCCACATCACACTACATCTGGATGTTTAAGTGGTTCTAAGTTATTTGGATATCAATATCCAGACAAAAAATATCAAAGCTCTGCACATACATTTGCAGCAAAAGAAAGATGTATAAATTGTCATTTGAATGCTGAGGGCCCGGGACCATTTGGTGGAGTTGCACACGGCCATACGTTTTTACCTAAAGTACAAGCATGCATAGGGTGTCATGCTGATTATACAACAGTTGTAGATACTTCAAATCATGAAAAGATGTTCGATTACAGAGGAACTCAAACCAAAACAGATAGTTTGATTGCTGTTCTTCAAGAGACACTGAATAATGTTTCCGCAGCTGATTCTGCAACAGATAAATTTAAAGAAGCAAATTATAACCTAGCTGCATGTCAGCAAGAAGGCAGTCATGGTATTCATAATACCAGGTTGGTTCAAAAATTATTAGAAGATGCGATTGCTAGTATGATTCCAACTTCGGTCACTAATGATAAATCAGTAGTACCAACTCAATATAGTTTGAGTCAGAATTATCCTAATCCATTTAATCCAACAACTCAAATTGATTTTGCAATTCCAAAAGCTGGTAATGTACAAATTATTATTTACGATGCAATAGGCAATGAAGTTGCAACTTTGGTTAACAAATATATGCCGCAAGGAAAATATACGGTTGATTGGAATGCATCTACATTAGCATCCGGAATCTATTTGTATAGGATACAAACAAATGATTTTTCAATGGTTAAGAAAATGGTTCTACTTAAATAATAATTTCTAAACAAATTCAGTGGAGAGTCCATTTTATTATAAATCGATAGACTCTCCCATTATAACTGAAATATTTCATACAATAAATTTCTGGAGGTACAATGAAAATAAAATCATTTAGCACGCTAATAATCTTGTTAGTATCTCCTCTCCTTCTGCTTCAAACCATTTATGCTCAAGGAGAAGATAAGCCAAAAGAACATGCATTTGTTGGTGCATCTACTTGCGGAATGTGTCATAAATCAGAAAAACAAGGAAAACAATTCGTTATTTGGCAAGAAACCAAGCATGCTCAGGCGTACAAAACTCTTCAGACTGAAAAGGCAGATGAGATAGCAAAAAAAGCCGGCTTTACAACTAAAGCAGTTGAAACTGAAGCTTGTTTAAAATGTCATGCAAGTGGTTATAATGTTGACGCCGCATTAAAGGGAGCAAAATTCAATGTTGAAGATGGGGTTCAATGTGAAACATGTCATGGTGCTGGTGCCGATTATAAGAGTCTTAAAATTATGAAAAACAAAAAAGAAGCATTCGCTAATGGATTAATAGAACATAGCGATTTAAAAGCTTTTTGTTCAACTTGCCATAATCCAGATAGTCCAACATTTGTAGCAAGAGATTTTGATGAGATGTGGGCTAAAATTAAGCACCCAATTCCAGGTAAGAAATAAAAATTCATAAAGTATCTAAAATGAAGAAATATCTTTTTGTACTACTGCTAATTTCCATATTCGCTCCGTTGTCTTTCACACAAAATATTAATGGAAGATTTTCTTCTTCTTTATATGCATTTCAAAGATTTGATACAACAGATGTTTCAGGCAAATATCTTAGATCATTTCAAATGCTGAATCTAAACGTGAACGAGGGAAAATTTTCATTAAGGTCTTATTTAAATTTAGAAGCGGACTTGTCACAAAGTCTTCAAAACGATCCGAGATTAAGATTTTATAATCTTTATTTTGAAGGAAGGAATCTTTTTGATGTATTAAGTTTCAAGTTGGGCCGGCAGCCAATATTCAGCGGGATTGCCGGCGGCACATTCGATGGTTTGAATGTCGATTTAAAAAAGAGCGGATACAAATTGTCAGCTTACTACGGCGGCAATGTTCCGGCATATCAAAAGCTTAAAGTCACAGACGATTTTAAGAACGATTATATAGTCGGTGGCAAATTAACAGCAGCGTCTGTAAAAGATTTTCAATTCGTTCTAGGTTATGTAAACAAAAATTTCAAAGCCGAGGAATACTCGGCTTTGCGATACGATGCGAACTTAAATCCAATGCAAGTACTTATTCAAAACGAATCCACGCAATATCAATATGCAAGCGCAGAAGTTAATTATGAGAAGAAAAATCTTTTTTCAATTAACACTAAGTATGATTATGATATAAATTTTGCTATGACTTCTAAGTTTGAAGCTTATGGATCTTATGATCAATTAAAAAAATTTAGATTAAATGTTTATTACAACTATAGAGAACCAAGAATTAAATACAATTCTATTTTTTCGGTTTTCGATTACGGCAATTCGCAGGAGTTTGAACTTGGCGCTGATTACGATTTAACAAAAACTTTTACTTTAATTGGTAAGTTTGGAAATGTAAGTTATAAAGATGATAATTCTCAAAGAATCACGTTTGGTGTAAATTCAAATTACGGAAGTGTGAGCTACAGAAAGACCTTTGGATATGAAGGTGAACTTGATGCACTATCACTTTACTCTGCCTACTCATTTCTTGAAGGTTTAATAACACCTTCCATAGGAATTTCATACTCTAGCTATAAGCTTTCTAAAAAT
Organism: uncultured Ignavibacteriaceae bacterium; assembly: GCA_964600655.1. Lineage (GTDB taxonomy): Bacteria > Bacteroidota > Ignavibacteria > Ignavibacteriales > Ignavibacteriaceae > CAVSWT01. The sequence goes on along the minus strand of CAZRMA010000021.1, from coordinate 798 downwards.
GATGATACAAATCATCTAACGGCAATTTTAGGAGGATTAAATTTTAGGCCTCTTGCATTCTTGTCATTCGACGGTCAAGCTCAATACATGAATAATAAAATATACAAAGATGATTTTAGATTCTTCTTTAAACTAAACTACTGGTTCAACACAAACTTTAACTGATGAACAATGAAATTTAAATATTTATACTTAGTTCTGATTCCTATTTTTACTGCAGTGCTATTTTTTGCGGCATTCAAGCCTAGTGCTGATAACAGCCCAAAAGACAATAGTAAATTAATAAAGTTTTCTCATAAGCTTCATGCTGATGTAACTGATTGTGAATCTTGCCATATAGCAGTTCCGAACAGCACTTCGTTAAATGACAAACTACTCCCTACTCATGAAAGCTGTGGAACATGTCACGACGTTGAAGATGAGAAGAATTGTAACATGTGTCATTACGATGATAATTATGAACCGTTAATAAAGAAAAAATCCGAGTTAATTTTTAACCACAGTTTTCATATTTCAAAGCAAAAATTGGAATGCGAAAAATGTCACATCGGATTTAAAGATGTAGAATATAGTAGTGAATTAGCAAATCCAAATCCTTCAATGGAAACATGCTTTTCTTGTCATGGTTCAACAAAAACTGCTTCAAGCGCTTGCGAATCATGTCATATTTCAACTTCAAATCTTATTCCCCAAAGTCATAAAAGCGGCACTTTCTTAAAAGCGCATAAATTTGCTGCGAGGGGAATGAATGCAAACTGTATGATGTGTCATGATAATAATTCTTGTGAAGAATGTCAT
>CAZRMA010000020.1:12299-20205 GCA_964600655.1 uncultured Ignavibacteriaceae bacterium | reverse complement strand
TATTCAAATATAGATTATTCAGAAAATAAGTTAGTAAAAGGCGAATACGAGAACTGCGTTTTTGAAAAATGCAGATTTTCAAATGTTAATCTTTCATTCTTTTCATTTGTGGATTGTAAATTTATTAATTGTGAACTAAAAAATACGAATGTTGCGGATACAATTCTGCGTGATGTAATATTTATGAAGTGTAAATTATTAGGAATTCAATTTGATAAATGCAACAAGATTTTATTGTCAATGGAGTTTGTAGATTCTCAATTAAATATGTCTTCATTTTATAATTTGAAGCTCCCGAAAACTAACTTTCAAAATTGTGAATTAAAAGAAGTTGATTTTGGGAGTGCAGATTTGACAAGTTCTAAATTTGAAGAATGTGATTTAGCAAAAACAATTTTTGACAATTCTAAACTGACAAAATGCGATTTTAGTTCTGCGTATAATTATTCTATCAACCCTGAGAAGAACAAAATTACTAAAGCAAAATTTTCAGTAAATGGTTTAAGCGGATTACTCGACAAATATGATATTATCATTGAACGATAATTTAAATCACAAATAATTTCTCCGGATACAAAATGAAATTAATGTTTATTTTTTTTTCTGTTGTATTATGTCTAAATCTAAGTAAGAATTTCCTGAGTTCTCTTAGAGCGAGGAAATCTGCTTTTAATTCCTTGAGAAGTATTTACTGCTGTCCCTAAAATATGATCCCGGTATTTTATAACACATTGGCCATGAGAACCAAAATCTTTTTTTATAGTGCCGCCTTCAAGGTACTTTTTAAGATCATCATTCTCTTCAATTATAAAAATATTTTTTGATATTTCATTTTGAAAGATTTGTGCCGCATTGGTGTAAAGCACAGTCTGACCTTTATTATCAATTGACCCGAATTTTGTTCCTATCCTATCAAACAAACCTAAATTATTATCATCCCAATCATTTGTAATAAAAAAAATATCATTTCCTTTTAATAAAAATTTATAGTTTAAAAATGATTCTTCACTCAAGCCGAAATCATCTTTTAAGTTCGCGAGAGTTTTCCTTAATTCTTTACTTTTAATATCTACAAATTTTAAATCCCTTTGCTTTGGAGTAATTTTATCGGGAGAGTTTGTACTATCAGTTTTTCGCAGCTTAATTATAAAAAAACCGTCGCTGTCAACTTCCCACGGAAAAATTCTTTTTGCCTTAAAAAGATTTTGATTTAAAGTTATATCTTTAAATGATGTATACGCTTCATGACTATTAACAGGTAAATTTATTTCAACTGCTTCCACCGGGTACTTATTTAAAATTGTGTTCAACACAAGCTCATTTTCTTCGATAGTTAAAGTACAGGTGGAATAAACTACTTCACCTCCAACTTTTAACATTTTAATTGCTGCTATTAATAATCGTGTTTGAAGATCCCCAAGGCGTTCGGCTCTATCCAATGACCACCAGTTATTAACTTCGCCCTTCTTTTGAATAATTCCAAGTCCGCTGCAAGGAGCATCAACTAATATTTTATCAAAATGCTCTTCGTAAATTTTACTCAGCATTTCTCCTTTTGAGTGAACAACTCCAGCGTTAAGCGTATTCATTCTATCAATATTGTAAACAAGCATTTTTACTCTGTCCAATTGAATTTCATTGGCAACCAAAGTTCCTTTATTATTCATCATTTCAGCGAGCTCAGTAGTTTTAGAACCAGGAGCAGAACAGAGATCAAGTACAACATCATTTCCAGATGGATTTAAAACCAGAGGGGGAAGCATTGAAGATAATCCTTGGATATAGTATAATCCGATAATGTGCTCAATCGATCTGCTGACGAAATCATTCTTATTTAATATTTTTAGCGAACCTGGCACATAAGGAATCGATTCAGTTTCAATTCCATAATTCTCATTTAGAATTTTAACAAGTTTTTCTTTTTCAATTTTTAAAGGATTGGTTCTTATATATTGGGCAGGTTCTGAATGGATAAATTCTAAATATTGCTTAGTAGAATTTTTTCCGTATATATTTTCAATGTATGATAAAACTTTTTCACTTACTTCAGTCAATTATGATCTCAGTATTTTATGATGTTTAAAATTCTAAAAATCTCGTTTGCGGTTTGATTAAAATGTTTTGAAGATGGAAAGTTTTTATTGTAGTCTGTTTTTATTAGTGAAATAATCCCATCGAGATAATGGTGATAACTTGCAATAACAGATTTAATTTCATTTTCAGTTTTCGGAACCATTACTTTATTTAATTTATACCTGCTTGCATAAACCAAGTATTTAGCTTTGTCATGATTTTCAACCTGCATTACCGAAGAACCATCGGTAGTTAAAATTTCATGATGGCCGAAAAATTCATTTCCAATAATTAATGGTTTGCCGGGTAATGGGATTTCTTCAACTTCACTGTTTAATAAAAAATCATCCGGGAAAGTTTTTATTCCATCGTTTCGAATCTTTTCACACCAATTCGAGGTAAATTCTTTTAAAGTCACTTAAAAGCTGCTTTTGTTTAAGAAATAATTATTGATTGCAGTAGCAATATCATCTTTAGAACTATATCTTTTTAAAGTAATTAAATTTGAATTACATCCTTCTATCATAGCAGAAACTTTTTCAACGGATGAATGAGCCAAAGCCAGCACAGGCATTTTCTTTTCGTAAATGGCATAAGCAATTTCGAATCCAACTCCCAGGCTTGGAGCAGAAACTTCAGCAATTACTATTTTGCTTCTTTCAATCCATTTTATATCGCGCTTAAAAATTTGCGGTGCGGTAAGGGGAATTGCAGATCTAAAATCTTCATTTAATTCAGAAAGGGCAGTATGTTTTAATGAAGATAGATGATTGATAATATCAATATAATAATTTTGAAATGTTGTGTCGCCTTTTATTGGACCGGCGCAATAAATAACCATAACTATGAATTTAATATTGTATTATAATGATCTTCGTAAAGAGGAATGACTTTTGACTTATCAAAAACATTTACCGCTCTATTACGAGCATTTTGAGAAAACAACTCATATTTTCTATCGTTTGTAAGCAAATCAATAACATATTTTGACATTCTATCTATGTCACCTATTTCTGCAATGAAACCGGTTTCGTTATGCCGCACTAATTCAGGTAATCCTCCAACACTTGAACTTACAACTGGAACCCCGCAAGACATTGCTTCGAGTGCAGACAAGCCAAAGCTTTCCGATTGAGAAGGAATTAGAAAAATATCAGAGGCAGTTAATATTTCTACTAATGCATCTTGTTTCCCTAAAAATTTAACATGGTCACATAAATCTAATTGACGGCAGAGTCTTTCGCATTCAGATCTATCCGGCCCGTCACCTACTAATAGTAATTTTGTAGGAACTTCTTTTATCACTTGCTCTAAAATTCTTATTGTATCGGATACTCTTTTTACTACTCTAAAGTTAGAAGTATGAACTAAAATTTTTTCACCGTTCGGAGCAATTTTGTCTCTAAAGGGATTATCTTTATTCGGCTTATAAAGCTCCGAATCTATAAAGTTTGGTATCACCTCAATATTTTTTTCAATCGCATAATTCGTCAAAGTTTTTTCTTTTAAAAATCTTGAAACAGCGGTTACACCGTCACTCTCTTCAATACTAAATTTTACAAGCGGAAGAAAAGATGGTTCTAATCCTACTAAAGTAATATCTGTCCCGTGAAGCGTAGTTGAAATTTTTAAATCTCTTTTACTTTTCAGCATTTGTTTTGCAAGATATGCACTGCTTGCATGCGGAATAGCATAATGAACGTGAAGTAAATCTAATTTTTCATATTCGGCTACTTCAACCATTTTACTGGCGAGTGCCAAACTGTATAGTGGAAATTCAAACAATGGATAGCTGCTTAGTTCGACTTCATGAAAAACGACATTCTCAACAAAATTACTTAAACGAAATGGAAGTGCATAACTTATAAAATGAACCTCGTGGCCTCTTTGTGCTAATGATTTCCCAAGCTCTGTTGCAACTACACCGCTTCCTCCATAGGTGGGATAACAGGTTATACCGATTTTCATACGTTTTTTTTATTCATTAATTTTGATTGGCTTAAATTATCATATTTAACGGTTACTAATATATATTATTTTGATTCAATTTAGAATTCATTTAAATATTACTTGATTTAAGACAAAGAAAATGTATAAACTTTACACGAAAGGAATAATTTAATATGAAGATACTTTTAATCGGGCATTCTGTTGAAGATCATCTTCTATCAAAAGATAATGAAAAAATAACTCCCGGCGGAATATTTTATTCAGCTTTGGGACATGTGTTTGTTAAAGAGAATGAAGATGAAATTTATTTAAATACAGTTGTTGAACAGAGCAATGAAAATTTATTTTCATGTGTTTATGATAAGCTGGATAAAAAATATATAGGAATTGAAAAAGAAATTCCGAAAGTGTTTTTAACCATTTATGAAGATAAAGAACGCGATGAATGTTATAACAAGGTTACTAAAAATCTTGAAATTAATTTTGAAGGATTAAATTCATTCGATGGAATTCAGTTAAACATGGTAACCGGATTTGATGTTACAGTTAATCAAGTTGAAGAATTGAGGAAGAATTTTAAAGGATTAATTTACATTGATATTCATACGCTTTCACGCGGACTTGAAGGTGATATGAAAAGAGAATTCAGAACTATACCTGAATTTGATAGATGGGCAAGATCGGTGGATATAATTCAGGTTAATGAAAAGGAACTACTTACTTTAGATAAAGAAACTAACCCAATGACGATTATTCAGAAAATATTAAGTCTTGGGCTAAAATATATTATTGTTACAAAAGGTAATTTAGGGGCAAAGGTTTTTTACCTTAATAATAAGGAAATAAATTCTATTTTTGTCAGCGCATTAAAAGTAAATTCAGGAAATAAAATAGGATGCGGTGATATTTTTGGCTCAGTGTTTTTTTATTTTTATCTTAAAACACGTGATTTAAATACTGCATTAAATAAGGCGAATTATTATGCCGGATTAACTGCATCTAAAAATAATTTTGAAGATTTATTAAATTTGAGGAATGATGTTTTCGCATGACATAATAAAGAAGAGAATATTAATAGTTGGTTCGAACGGAATGCTTGGCCAAAGAGTTGCACATTTTTATTTACCAAAAGATAATGTTCAGCTTTTAGGTTTATCAGTTGAAGATGAATCTGTTTGTGATAAAATTGATTATGTTAAAATTGATATCACTAAACGTGATGAATTGAAAAAAGCAGTCTATGATTTTTGTCCTGATTTTATAATTAACTCCGCTGCATTTACCAATGTCGATTTGAGTGAAACAGAACGTGAATTAGCCTGGAAAATAAATGTTAAAGGTGTTGAGTATTTAGCTGAAATTTCAAGGGTACTCGATTCACATTTAATTCATATTTCTTCCGATTATATTTTTGACGGCAGTAAAGGTCCTTACACAGAAACTGATAAACCAAATCCTCTTGGTTATTACGGAAGAACAAAACTTGCAAGTGAAAATGCATTAAAGATAAGCGGGACTTTAAATACAATACTTCGAACGAATGTACTTTACGGAATTGCAGACAGCCGGCCCGATTTTGTTCGCTGGGTTGTAAAATCTATACGAGATAAAAAAGAAATTAGAATTGTTACTGATCAAATTAATAATCCGACATTTATTGATGATTTAGTGCAAGCAATCAATAAAATTATTGAGTATAAAAAAATCGGGATTTATAACATTGGCGGGAAAGAATTTCTTTCAAGGTATGATTTCACCATGCAGATTGCAGATTATTTTCAACTTGATAAGAATTTGATTTCAGCAATCATAACAAAAGATTTAAATCAACCGGCAAAACGTCCGTTAAACTCTGGCTTAATTACTATCAAAGCAGAAACAGAGCTTGGTTACAAACCACTATCAATTCGCGATTCATTATCAGTGATGAAACGAGAATTATCTTTATGAAATCAAAATTACTTTTTGCGTTTCTTTTTCTATTCTCTATTAATAATATTTCACAAAACCTGCCTGTACAAGAATATTGCTTAACTGCTGCAAATGTCATTTCGACCGAAGGCAGAAATCTAATTCTTGATAATGTGAAAGATTTCTCACTCGAAGACCCGTCTACCTGCAGGCAGGCTCTGTTCGAAATGACTGTTTTGAATTCCACAAAACTCTCTGTCCACCAGACAGATAAAAACCTTGATTGGGCACGGGGAATTGTTTGGTATCAAATATTTCCTGAAAGATTTGCTGATGGTGATACTACCAATGAGCCGTCAAAAGATAAAGTTTTAATTAATTCTCGCCGGCAAATAAAAGACTGGAAAGTTAAAAAATGGACAAGTGACTGGTTTGAACAAGACAAATGGGAAAAGAATGCCGGAGGAAAATTCAGAAATCATTTGTTTGATAGACGATATGGCGGTGATCTGCAGGGAGTGATTGATCATCTTGATTATTTAAAGGAACTGGGTGTTGGAGCAATTTATCTTAATCCAATTTTTGATGCTGTTTCACTTCATAAATATGACGGTTCAACTTATCATCATATCGATATAAATTTCGGCCCTGATCCTGAAGGAGATAGACGGTTAATAGAAAGTGAAACGCCTGAAGATCCTTCTACCTGGAATTGGACATCAGCTGATAGTTTATTTTTAAAGTTAATAAGTGAAGTTCATAAAAGGGGAATGCATATAATTATTGATGGCGTATTCAATCACGTAGGAACTCAGTTTTGGGCATTTAAAGATGTTGTAAAAAATCAGCAAAACTCTAAGTACAAAGATTGGTTTGAGATTAAATCATTCGATAATTCTTCAACCAAAAAAGATGAGCCGGCCGGCCGGACAGGCGGGTTTGATTATAAAGGCTGGTGGAACAACAAATCTTTACCTCAATTTAATAGAACTGAAACCGATTTAAATCCGGGACCGAAGCAATACATTTTTAATGCAACTCAAAGATGGATGGATCCAAATAATGATGGTGAAAGTGATGACGGAATTGACGGCTGGCGGTTAGATGTCGCGCGCGATGTTCCAATGGGATTCTGGAAAGATTGGAGTAAGCTGGTAAGATCAATAAATGAAAAAGCAATAATTATTGGTGAGCTGTGGGAACTCTCTCCCGATTTTATTACGGACAATAAAGTTTTTGATGGTTTAATGAATTATAATTTCGCTTATGCTGTTAAGGGGTTGTTTACAGATAAAAAAAATCAAATTAAAGTTTCTGATTTCATTAATAAATTGAATGAAATTGAAAAAACTTATCCCAAAGAAAATTTAGACTTGCTGCAAAATTTAATGGATAGCCATGACACAGAAAGATTGTCTTCTATGATTGTTAATCCCGATAGGCAATTTGACCATGATGGTAATGAGGACAACAAAAACTACAACCCTAAAAAGCCAAGCAAGGAAGATTATGAAATTCAAAAATTAGTTGCTGCATTTCAGATGACGTATAAAGGGGCACCAATGATATATTACGGCGATGAAGTTGGAATGTGGAGCGCAGATGATCCGCACGATAGGCAGCCGATGATTTGGGATAATTTAAAATATGAGGACCAAGTAATTACAGAAAAGTCAGGATTCAAAAAAGGATTTGGGACTTATACTGTCGAACAGAATAAAGAATTGCTTAACTTTTACAAGCAATTAACTGCAATTCGAAATGAAAATACTGCCATTCAAAAAGGGGAGGTAATATTCTTATATTCAAATGATGGGATAAAATCATTTGCATTTGAACGGCAGTTTAATAATGAAAAAGTTATTGTCGTTTTTAATTTGGGGAAATTGGAGGATCAATTTGGTATAACACTCGACAACAATAAATATTCTTACAAAGAACTTACGTCATCAGAAGAAGGAACTTTATTTTC
>CAZRMA010000020.1:0-12199 GCA_964600655.1 uncultured Ignavibacteriaceae bacterium | reverse complement strand
TCGTTCTGATCATGAAAAGCGCTGTATAGATTTGCACATATCTTTCTAACTCTATCACTATTATCAAACCTTGAGGCACCCTTTAAATTGTATATACCGATTCCGTTTCCCATTTTGAAAAGAGCTAATGCTGCTGAAATTCTTTCTTCTTCTGTTTGCCCATCATTAAGCATTTTTAATAATGGAATAAGAGCTGTGTTAGCATCATTCTGACTTATGAAGTTAATATCAATAAGTTTTCCAAGCTCTAATGCCGCACTGGTTTTTAAGCCAAAATTATCTGATGATATGCCCATCGATAACGTTTCAACAATTGCATCCTTTTTGTTTTGGCTTATTTCTTTGGCGTTTATCGTTGTTACGAAGAGTATAGAAATTGCTAAAACGAGATAAGCGAATAATAATTTTTTCATTACTGCCTCCTGTTAAATAATAATTAGTCTTTGATTTGCGTCCTCAATTAAACCAAAATGTAACCAGATTGCTATTGAATTGTTATGAAAGGTTATTTGAGTAGTTCTTACGATGAAAAACGATGATAATTGAATTACAATGAATTGGAATATTCAATAATACTTTAAATGGTACTGATATATAAATCAAATTTTACACAAAACTATTTAAATTTACTTTTGTGGTAATTACAAACAACGTAATTTATATTTATTCATTTCAATAATTAATTAAAAAAATATATTTAGCTACCCAACCTTTTTTAATCTCTTAAGTCTAATCGAGTAGGAAAAGGAAAAACATGACAGTAACCGAAACAGAACTAATCATAAATGCCCAGCAAGGCAATATTGAGGCTTTTGAAAGCCTTATATATAAGTATGACAAAAATGTTTTGTCATTAGCGCTTAAGTATGTAAAAAATAGTGACGACGCAAAAGATATTTATCAGGAAGTTTTTCTTAGAGTATTTAAAGGATTAAAAAAGTTTCAATTTAAAAGTGAATTTTCTACATGGCTGTTTCGGATTACAACTAATGTTTGTCTAACTCACAGTTCCAAAACTCGAAAAAAAAAATTCGTATCGATAAACGAAGAAAATAATGATAATGATAGATCAAATGAGATATTACAGCTGCCGGATGAAGATAATGATACACCGGATAAACTTGCAGAGAAATCCGAAATTAAAAATATAGTTGACAATGCGTTAGAATCATTATCGCCGAAACAAAAAATGATTTTTACTTTGAAGCACTACGAAGGATACAAGATTAGAGAGATTGCGGAAATCATGGAATGCGGTGAAGGAACAGTGAAAAAAACGTTATTTGAAGCTGTTCACAAAATGAGAAATCAATTACAAAATTATTATAGATGAGTTTAAGTTGCCGGAGAATAAAATGAAACACGAAGAATATAAGGACATGATTTATTTGTTGGTGAATAACGAATTGAATGCCAACGAAGAATCATTATTGGAAAAACATCTTCTAACTTGCGAAAGCTGCAGTGCTGAATTTGAACAGCAGAAAAAGTTAAAGGAGATTTTATTTGAAGAAAAAGAATCCGGTTCATTTGACCAATTATTGAATGAAGCAAGACTAGATTTACACACTGCACTTCGGCTTGAAAAAATTAAAATGTCCAGCGGCAATAATTTTTATGATAAGCTTCTGTCATTTTTTGCTCAGCCTTATAAGTTTGCAATCGCATCCGCAGCCATACTTATTACAGGAATTTACATGGGATTTTTAATTTTTAATAACCCTGTCCAAGTTCAGGAAAATCCTATTTCTCAGACTGTAAATAGTCCCAAAGCACAAAACGCAACCTTATTGCAGGATAATACTCGAATTTCAAATCTTAGATTTATAAATCAAAATTTAAAAAGCGGTGAGGTTGAGTTTTCTTTTGATGCAGTTAAACCAATGACAATGAAAGGCAATGTGAATGATCAGCGAATTCAAAATATTCTAACTTACTCGATGCTGAATGAACAAAATCCCGGAATTAGGCTCAATTCTATTAATGCCATCAGCACTAATCAACCGAATGATATGGATAATGATGTGAAGAAAGCATTAATGTCTGTTGTTAAATATGATTCTAATCCGGGAGTTAGAAGAGAAGCGATAAAAGTGCTTCAAAAATTTCCTTACGATGAAAAGTTGAAAGAAACATATTTGTATGTACTGCTTCATGATTCAACTTCGGGGATGCGCATTGAAGCTATTAATAGTTTAGTGCAAGCAAAAAATAACGGTCACAAATTTGATCAAAATGAAATGTCAATTTTTCAAAAAACTATGCGGACGGATGATAACAACTATATCCGTTACCGTGCACGAAATGTTGTTGAGGAGCGAAAATAAAATGTTAATAAATATTAAGAATCCTATAAAGGGAAAAATGTATCGGATATATCTTTTAACTATGACTATGATACTTTCAAGCATTGGGTTTGCTCAAACCAAAGAAGAATCCATAAAGATAGGTAAAGGTGGAAACCTTACAGTTAAATTACTTGCCGGTGATATAAATTTCACTACATGGAATAAAGATGAAATTAAAGTGAAATACGACTCTGATGATGAAGGAGGTATAGGACAATTAGTTATAAATAAAGATAACAACAATGTTGAAATCAGTTCATCCTCTAATTACTATATTGATGAACTGAACATAACGGTTCCAGTGCAAATAAATTTAGAAATATCAACAACAGCTGGAGATATTAAAACCAAGGGTGATATTAATGGGAAAGTACATATAAAAACTTCCGGCGGGGATATTAAAATTGATAATATTGATGGTGATGCTGAATTAAAAACAGATGGCGGTGATATTCGAACCGGGAAAATTAACGGAAATGCACAAGTGAAATCTTCCGGCGGAGATTTGAAAATTGGTTCGGTTACCGGTATTGCTGAAATTAAAACATCCGGAGGAAGTATTTCAGTAGGTGATATTGGTAAGAATGCTGAAATAAAAACTGCCGGTGGAAATGTGCTATCTAAGAACATTGGCGGTGATGCTAAAATTGCCTCCGGTGGCGGGAATATTCAAGTAAGTGAAGTTTCGGGCAGTGCTGACTTAAAAACAGGCGGCGGGAATATTGCTCTACATCAATCAAAAGGAGAAGTAACGGCTAAAACCGGCGCTGGAAATATTGACCTGAAGAATGTTCACGGTTCAGTAAATGCGTATTCGGGCGCGGGTGAAATTTTCGTAAAACTTTATCCTTCAGGCACTAGTGAAAGCGAAGTTAAAACATCTTCGGGCAATCTAACATTGTTAATACCAGAAAGTGCTAAAGTTACTGTAAATGCTAAAACTTCATCAATATCAACATGGGGCGGTGATGAAACAAATGATATAATTTCTGATTTTCAGTCATCGGAATCAAAAAACCGGAATGGCCAAAGTCAAAAGGTTTATAAGATAAATGGTGGTGGGAGTACTATTTCTTTACAAGCGGTTTTTGGAACTATTAAAATTCTAAAAATCAAATAATACAATGTGATAGGTGGTTGGATTAAATGTAACAATTAGTAAATGCTCTTAGTCTAATTAATTAAAATCATTGTGGGCTTGTATGAAATTTAAATTACTTTTACTATTCTTCACTTCTATCATTTGTTTAAATGCCACAGAGCTGAAAGTTAAAAATGATGATCTAAAAATTCAGGCTAATAGAATTAATGCTCAAATAAAAATTGACGGAAAGCTTAACGAGCAAGCGTGGTTAAAAGGCAGTGAAATTTCAAATTTTATACAAAGAGACCCAATTGAGGGCGTTGAACCTACAGAAAAAACTGAGGTTAAAATTTTATATGACGACGATGCAATATACATTGGGGCAAGAATGTATGACTCATCCCCAGATTCCATTATCTCCCGCCTTTCAAGAAGAGATGTAGATGTAAATTCAGATTTATTTGCTGTTTTTTTTGATCCATATCACGATAAAAGAAGCGGATATTATTTTGGATTAAACGCTGCTGGTACTTTGTATGACGGTGTTCTTTTCAATGACGATTGGGATGATGATTCATGGGATGGAGTTTGGGAAGGGAAAGTAAATATTGATGATAAAGGATGGACGGTTGAAATAAAAGTGCCGTTTTCGCAAATGCGTTTTCAAAATAATAGTATAAATGTGTGGGGAGTAAATTTCAGAAGAGATATTGCCCGTAAAAATGAGAGGGATTTTTTGGTTTATGTGCCGAAAAATGAAAGCGGGTTTGTCTCGCACTTCGCTGAACTGGTGGGACTAGAAAATATAGAAAACCGCGGTCATGTTGAAATAATTCCCTATGTTACTACACGCGCACAATACACTCATCCTGATATAAATAATCCTTTTAACAATGGTTCTGAATATAAACCTGGACTAGGCGCTGATTTAAAGATGGGAGTCGGTTCAAATCTAACTTTAAATGCTACTATCAATCCGGATTTTGGGCAAGTTGAAATTGATCCGGCTGTAATAAATTTAAGTGATGTAGAAACCTATTTCGATGAAAAAAGGCCTTTCTTTGTTGAAGGATCTACTATATTTAATTTCGGGCAAGGCGGGGCTAGAAATTATTGGGGTTTTAATTGGGGGACTCCTAATTTTTTCTATAGTCGAAGAATTGGCAGAGCGCCATTGGGAAGTATTCCGGATAATGACTATCAAGATGTGCCGGATGGAACACATATACTTGGTGCTGCTAAACTTACCGGGAAATTACCTGGTGATTGGAATGTTGGAGTAATCCAATCAGTTACGCAAAGAGAATTTGCTAGAATTGAACAAGGAGGCAAACGGTCTGAAATAGGAGTAGAACCATTAGCTTATTACGGCATTTTTAGAAGTCAAAAAGAATTCGATCAGGGACGGCAAGGATTGGGTTTCATTTCCACGATAGCCGCAAGGAATTTTAAAGATGATAGGCTTCGTACCGATTTTAACAACGGATCTTATAGTGCCGGGCTTGATGGATGGACATTTTTGGATTCTTCAAAAACCTGGGTACTTACCGGATGGGCAGGTTTAAGCTATGTAACAGGAAGCAAAGAAAGAATAACTGATATACAAACAAATTCGCAGCATTACTTTCAGCGGCCTGATGCAAAAAGTTTTTCTGTGGACAGCACGGCAACTTCTTTGGCGGGTTATGCAGGAAGATTTTATTTGAACAAACAGAAAGGGAATTTTTTTGTTAATACAGCGTTAGGATTTATTTCACCAAGGTTTGACGTTAATGACTTAGGATTTTTATGGAGAGCGGATGTAATTAATATGCATCTTGGGGCTGGTTACTTTTGGTCAGATCCGACTGATTTTTATAGATATATTGAAACGGGTTTTGCAGTTTTCCGAAATTATAATTATGACGGAGATATTAATTGGGAAGGAATTTTTAATTTTGGAACATTTCAGTTCTTAAATTATTATTCTCTCAATTGGAATCTTGCTTATAATCCCCAAACGATTAATACGAGATTAACTCGCGGAGGTCCCTTGGCTATGAATGAGCCAGGCTACCAGATAAATTTTTCCTTGGAATCAGACAGTAAAAAAAATTTGGTTGTAGGAGTTAGTTACTCTACATATCAGCAAAAGCATTCATTTGATTGGCAAATTAGCACTGATATACAGTTTAGGCCTTCTGCAAATCTTTCATTCACTATCAGTCCTGCATATGAAAGAAACTCAAATTATTCTCAGTGGGTAGATGCTTATGATGATGCCTACGCACTTTCAACTTTTGGAAAAAGATATGTGTTTGCATCTCTTGATCAAAATACACTTAGCGCTGGTGTTAGGTTGAATTGGACATTCAATCCTCAATTAAGCTTGCAGATGTATCTGCAGCCTTTGATTTCAGCAGGGCAGTATACAAATTACAAGGAATTAACCAGGCCAAAGACATATCAATTTGATGTTTATGGAGAAGGAAATTCAACAATTGATTCGCAAAATTTAACCGTTGATCCGGATGGAAACGGGCCGGCACCACAGTTTACTCTTGATGATCCAAATTTCAATTTCAAATCGTTAAGAGGTAATGCAGTATTAAGATGGGAATATTTGCCGGGCTCGGTTTTATATTTGGTGTGGACACAAACCAGGTCGGATGAAGAGGACCTTGGGGAATTTCAGTTTAATAGATCGGTAAGACATCGTGGTAAAGCAATTCCTGAAAATATATTTATGGTTAAATTCACCTACTACCTAAATATGTAAAAAATCCAACATCTAAAATTTATAATGTAGAATTAAATTTGTAATTTTCGATTCGAGAGAATCGTTATTTTAAATTGTTCATTTTTGATTATCTATTATCCCTTTAT
Organism: uncultured Ignavibacteriaceae bacterium; assembly: GCA_964600655.1. Lineage (GTDB taxonomy): Bacteria > Bacteroidota > Ignavibacteria > Ignavibacteriales > Ignavibacteriaceae > CAVSWT01. Next base: position 5,902 of record CAZRMA010000020.1, on the reverse strand, counting down.
TCATGCCCCGGTAGCTCAGCAGGATAGAGCGTCGGTTTCCTAAACCGTAGGTCGGAGGTTCGAATCCTCTCCGGGGTACAAATGCTTACTTTGGGTAGCAGGCATTATTGTAATAAAACCATTTTTTTACTTTGTGTAAAATTATTTGCAGTAATCCTATAAATATAAACTCCGCTTGCTATTTTATTCCCTGATGAATTTAATCCATTCCATGTTACATTATGAATTCCCGGATTTTGAATTTCATTATTGACTAGAGTCATGATTTTTTCACCAATGGCATTAAAAATTTCAAGGGAAACATTGCTTCTTTCTTTTAATTGATATACGATATTTGTATTCGGATTAAAGGGGTTTGGATAATTTTGTAATAATGAATATTCAAGTGGCAGAAGAGAAACATTCATCGAGTTTTGCTTAGCAAAATTCTCATTACCAATGATTATTCTATATCTTCCCGTTCCATTTTCAGGAAGTAAAAGATTAATTTTATCGTCAACTGTAGGTGAAGTAACCATTTTGTCCAAATCTAAAAACCAAATTTCAAAACCTTCAGGGAGATTTGATTTTTTTAATAATTCCAATTGCACCTTTTTATTTTGAAGACTTGAAATTATTTTAATGTCCCAAAAAGCTCCTTCATCAGATGGAGAGACAATTTTTTGAGCGAATTCTTTATCATTGGAAATGAAACTTAATCTCAGTTTATCAGATATTGGAGGAGGCTCTAAGATATCATGCGTTTTCAATTCATATTTATCTTCATTTATCATTCCAATGAAGTTAGATGGATCCTGAACTTTTGAAGTGCTGTATGCTTTAATCTGAATTAGGAATTCATTATTGCTTAATCCTTCTTGAATTAATTTTTTTGTGATTGGTATTTGTGCTGCAATTGGTCTTACGGAAAGATTAGTTGGTTCATTATCATTGTATACCCAATAACCCTCCCATGGATTTAATATTTGCTGATCAATCTCGTAATTTTCAATATCACTGTTCCATCTCTGAGGCCTGCTTGATATTAACTGTGAATTGCCTATACTATCCCATTCGACTGGAAATGAATAAGGATCTCCAATTTGATTCCAGCCGCTCTCAAGTTGGATTAAATAAGGACTGCTGGTTGAAATGGACGAAGCATTGTTTATATCAAATGACCTTCCATCCTTGTTAATTAACCAGTATGCTTTTCCGGGAATAATTCCGGAACTAATATTGGTGTATTCTAAATAATTGTTTCTTGGATTATTCCAATTAAATAACCGCCAAACAGTACTATCGTATGATCCATAATCATCTACCAGAATTGAATCAATTGAAGGCAGTGGAGTAGATAACGGAATAGATATCATCTGATACACAGATTTCTTAATAGCTATAGGATAAACAAATTGAGATACTTTGACCTGGATTTCCGCGGGATTATTAATCGGGTCATCAGTAGGATAAGTTATAGTATTTTCACCATCGGAAAAGATTATGTAATACTGAATGCCCCTTATAGTAGAAAATGATGCTGGAATATTAGCTACGTAAAAACTATCTAAGAAAGCTAGATTCGCCTGTTGATAGTTTGATTCGCCGCTCATTCTATAGAAAAAATCCGTAATTGTAAATGAAAATCCAGAAGGAGGGATAACATTCAAATTTGTATTCTGCCCGATTCCAGTTGAGTTAGGCGAATTAACTTTTATCGATGAGATTGCAGTACCAATTAAAATAACTGAATCGGGATTTGAAAGAGCATTACTTGATAAGTTGAGTACAATACTTTTTTCGCCTGAATTTTCCGGGGTAAATCTTATTAAATAGTTTTTAAAACCTAAAGCAGGAATTGTATCAGGTAGTATAGTATTAACCAATGTGAATTCATTGTTATCAATACCTGTGAAAATAAAATTATTTATGATTAAATCAGCCGGTCTTGTACGAGTTATTGTTAAATTTAATTCAGAATAATTGCCAACATCAACGGAGCCAAAATTTAATGTATCGGCTGAAAAAGTAAAGTCAGGCATTCCAACAATTCCATCACCGGTAATAAACGCAGTATCTGGACTAGTGAAAGAATTTGATTCTAAAACAAGATAAGCCGATTTCGGATTTGGATCTTGGGGAGAAAAATTAATGCTGATATCTGCAGTCATATCGGGCTCAAGGCTGTCAATTGGAATTCCTTGGACTATTGAAAAATTGTTTGCATCAGGCCCTTGAAGTGAAATTTTGCTTATATTAACTGTCACGCTGCTATTGTTTAACAATCTTAAATTTTGTGTCAGATTTTCCCCAATCCTTACTCCCCCAAATTTAAGAGTGTCTGGTGTAAATAGAAGTGGCGGAATTCCACCTATTCCTGTTATGACTAAAGTATCAGGTGTTGAAATTGAATTGCTGCTTATTATTAAATAAACGTTTTGTTCACCGCTTCTTGTGGGGGTAAAACTAATATTTATACTGCGAGATTCGTGCGCTGGAATAATTGATTCTTGAATAACAATTGGCATAGAAAAATTATCAATATCAGGTCCGGCAAGCCTTATGCTTATGGTTGTAATATCCACATCACTTGTATTAGAAAATACTGCAGAGCGGTTTAATGTATTTCCGATCGGCACAACTCCAAAATCAAGAGGATTTTCATCATAAATTAATTTTGGAAATTCAAGCTTTGCAAGAAAAATATCTGGGTTTTCAACGCCCGCCAATCCAAATTGTCCTAATTTTATGCTGCCGATAAAAATTCCTGAGAAAATTATATCGTTATTTGTAAAATTGGCTACACCGCCGTCATATAAATATATATTCCCAGTAATGATTGTATTCCAGATTTCGTTTCCTTCTTTATCAAATCTACCTAAATACAAATTACTGGTTTCCTGTGAAGTAGATATTCTGGCAATCATAGAAATATCATCAAGACTATCTAAAGAAATTTTTGTACCTTCATAATTATCGACTGAATCAACATTTCCTCCGTGCGTTACCCAAATCGCGTTACCAAGCTGATCATAGGCTGAAATAAAAAAATCAGAATAGCCATAACTTTGTAAATTAATTTTACCAAAATCGGATAAGCCACTAAATGTTCCGGTAACCAAAATGATATTATCTTTATTAATAATTATATCATCGCCGGCATCATATGCTGAACCGCCTGCCCGCCTAGACCAAATAAAATTTCCATTTGAACTATATTTTGCAACGAAAATATCATTGCTTCCATTACTTATTAAGTCATCCGCAAAGTTGCCTGCCACAAACGACATTGTATCTGAAAAAGTACCGGTTACAAAAACATTATTATCTGCATCACTGGTTAAACCGTTGCCCTGGTAATAGTTAAAAGAAGTACTCAAACCGCCGCCTGCTTGAACCCATTGAATGATGCCCCTGGAATCATATTTAGCTATAAAGAAATCTGAATACGAATTTCCAATAATATTTATCGATCCAAAATCAGCTGCGTTTTGAAATGTTCCAGTTATTATAATATTATCTAAATTATCAGTCGTAATATCATAACTTACATCATACGATTTGCCTCCCGCCCTAACTGCCCAATCGGGAACACCTGCAGATGAGTATTTTGCTATGAAAATATCATTTGCTCCTGAACTTCTCAATGTTGTTGAGCCAAAAGTAATACTTAATGAAAATAATCCTGTAATTATTATATTTCCGGAATTATCAAGAGCAACTGAATAAGCCTGATCATAATCGGTTCCTCCGGCTCTTGTTGCCCAAATGACTTTGCCGTTGGGATCATATTTTACAATAAATATATCACTGGAGCCGGCAGAAGCTAAAATATTAGAACCGAAGGTTATAGTACTATCAAAGTAGCCTGTGATTATCGTATTACCTGAATTATCAACAACTAGATTTGTTGAACCATTAAACCCACTTCCACTTCCGTCGACTGCCCATACATATTCCGGCGATTGAGCCATTGATAATTTCGAGATAAGAATTATTGAGAAAAGTATTAGCAAAAACAAAATATTTTTGTTAGTTCTCTTATTGACTATCATAACATTCACCAAATTTAAAAGTGATCGTAATTTCACCCATCCTTTTTAATTACAAGCTAAAATTAATGCCCGTACCCATTTCAACATTTTGAATGTTCGGCTTATCAGCCGCACTGCCAAATCCGTATTTAAAGTAAAAAGGAATTTTAGCATTTGTAGAAACTTTAACCTGGGGAATTAAGATAAATCCGTATAGATTATAACCTGAATAGAAGGCAGCAGTTTTTTCGTAAAAACTTCCGAAGAGTCCATAAGATAGATCAAATTCCGGACTGAGCTTTTGATTGAAGGAAAAATTAATATAAAACTGATTTGGATTTAGTTTCTCGTTTTCGATTAAAGATATAGGCCCTTCTAATTGATCTATTGCTATGTTCCGGTATAGAAGAAGGATTGAAAGATAGTTGAATCCAAAATATTGCTTATAGATAAAATTGGTAATCAACCTGTTGCCAGTGGCGAAAACTGCTTCACCATCAACTTTATCGCTTCCATAAAATACTCCTACTAAATCTCCGGTTAATGTAGAACTTTCATTTAGTTTAGCATCAAACCCTGCCGTAATAGAAAATTCGTTTGATGGATTATATTTGTCAGCCGGGTTATCAAGTGGTTGGTATTCATTTTTTATTTGATATGAAATACCGGCTCCGATCACAAATTTATTTGAAAGTTGATGCAGCCAGGTGGTACCCAAAAACATATTAAAGCCTTGTCCAAAATTTGAAGTTCTGATTGAAAAAATATCCTGACTAATAACCCTGGAAGTTAAAAATTCATTTTCATTCAACTTGGTTTTACCGCTGGGAAGATTTAATCCGGCATTAATAATTAAATTGTATTTTTTTAATTGGTAACTAAATAGAAGTTGTGTATCAGAAAGTCCATTTAATGAGTGGACACTTCCGCCAACTGAAGCATATCTTGTTGCTAAAGTTAATTTTGTATTTCTTTCGGGCAAATAATTGACAGAAAGAATATTCGAGAATTCCGAAAAATCACGGTTCTGCTGAATATCCCATTCTTCAAAAGTTAAAAAAAGATTAATAGATAATTTATTTGTCCCGATATAATCTTGTGAATAAGATATACTGAACAATATCAAAGAAGCTAAAGCTGTTTTTACGAATAGCCGTTTCATTATATTCCTTTATAATTACAGCATATACAAAAAATATATTAGTATTAAAATTTAATCGTCATCTTGCAGGCGGCGGCGGCGGTGGTGGTAAAGTAACATCAAGAGCTTCCTTATTTGATGCTTCCTGGGCGGGATCTCTTGAGTCAATGCCTTGAACAAAACCGGAAACTATATTTTGTTGTAAAGCTTGAGTTCTTTCATTAGCAATTTGGATTTCAGCACTTTTAATTACCGGGTCAACAGATTTTAATTTTGTGGCAAAACTTTCTTTTGTTCCGCTAACTTTGCTAATACTAAGGGAACTATTCAATTTAGCTTTTGAGATATTAAAGTGAGGATCTGTTTCGACGGCTCTTTGAAAGAATGAAGCTGCCTCATTAAAATTCCCAGCATCTTCCTGCAGCAACCCTTTTGAATAAGAAAGAAAAGCCTGAAGGTTTTGTGTGGGAATATAGGCAATTGATTCTTTTTCTTTTTGAGTTAGTTCAATTCCGTTTTTTTGAAGGAATGCAAACACAATTTCCTTTTGAATTGTAAATAAATCTTGAAGCTTGCCTGATTCATTTACCCATGATTTGCGTTCACTCGTTCTTACATCCCATGAGCCTAAATTTATCTTGAATTCTTTATCATCAGTTATATCAAAATCGCCTGAAACAATTGTCCCTGCCTTTAGTAATTTGCCTGCTCTAGGAGCAGTTGCTTGATCAACTAAAGGCGACTGACT
>CAZRMA010000019.1:6821-20216 GCA_964600655.1 uncultured Ignavibacteriaceae bacterium | reverse complement strand
CTAGCTCAGCAATTCTTTGTCCTAATAAATTATAAACAGTAAGGATTACTTTGCTTTCAGCAGGCAATGCATATCTAATCGTTGTAGTTGGGTTAAATGGATTCGGATAATTTTGACTTAATTCATAATTCTCTGGTATAATTCCGGCAAAGTCTGAAATACCGGTTGCATATCCAGTGGAATCTGCAATTTCAATATCATCAAGATAATAAGTTCCATAAGGTGAATAAACACCTATCCTAATTAATACGTTATTCTGCCTGTAATCAGCAAGTGAATATAATTTTTGTGTATACGCTGTTCCATTAAAATTTGGCCGCTGAATAACTTTCCAGGTTTGTCCTCCATCGCTTGAAACTTCAAAGCTGCAGTAGCCTCCGCTGCCATCTCCTCTTCTAACCCAGAATGAAACATAAGGTTTAGGAGCAGCGGATAAATCAACAGTACCTTTTAAAGTCAGGAATGTATATCCATCGGTTCCTCCACCAGATTGAGGACAGTACCAAACCTGGGTACCACTATGAGCATTCGCAGAATTAATTTTCCAAACACCAGTAGTCCAATATGTCCTTGAAACACTATCTACTTCAACACTATCGATAAAAGGAATTTGAGCATGCTTATAATTATCTGTTACTTGAATATCATCTAAATGCCATCCATCCTGCTGAACGCTAGCACCATTAGAAGTAGTATTAAATCTTAAATAAGCAGTTGATTGTTGAGAAAGAGGACCTAAGTCAAATTCTTCCGTCTCCCATACACCGCCGCTATTTCCCGTAAATGATGCTATATTAGACCACTTTGCATTGTCAGAAGAAATGTCTATACTTCCGAAATCATTGTTTTGTTCAAAAGCATATTTATGATTGAACATAAGAAGTGGTCTGGTAATAGACGATAAATTCATTTGAACCACTAACCTTCTATCCGCATTTGCATCATAATTGCCGTTGGGTGAATCTTCAAAAGCGTGAGTAGGAGAATGCAATGTATCTGAAGAATCAGCTTGTGTTACGGCCCAAGGGATGTCTGCAGCCCACTTAAATGAAGAACCCTCAAAATCTTCTGTAAATGGAGCAACTTCCGGAGATACATCAAAAGTAGTTGCTAAATCTGCCCTATCCGATCCTTGATTTATAAGCAGTTGAGTATCTTGCTCATAAATTTTTCCATAGTATTGTGCATTGGTAAAAGTAAGATCCGTTAAAATTGTATCAGTTGTATTTATATTACTAATATCAAACACTCTAGTTTCTGTCCTTCTATTTACATCAGTTACGGCATAATAACCTTTATTTGCAGCACTATTATTATAGTCATTTGTTAAAACATTTTGATCCGTAGTTACTACTAACCTATAAAATCCAAAGTCTGCTGCTGTTGATTTACCCCACTTAACTTCCATTCCATTATTAGTTGGATTAAGTAAAACAAACGATTTGGGTGTTGGGGCATTGTCTATCAAAATGTCATCTAAATAATATGAACCATAAGGAGCATATCCTCCAATTCGTATCATAATACTGCTCTCTCTGAAATTATATAACGACGCTTGAATCCTTGAATATTGAGCGCCTGTGAAATTAGGATTAATCAATGTTGTCCATGTAACACCACCATCATTAGAAGCTTGAACTCTTACATATCCTCCTTGATTATCACTTCTCTTTATCCAAAATTGAACATATGGATTGGAAGTACCCGATAAATTTATTGGACCCCCAAGCGTTATATAATCATAACCATCAGGTCCCCCATCTGATTGTGGTAAATACCATACCTGGCTGTCCCCGGAATGATCTCCGGCTATTTTTACACTCCAAGCCCCTGGTATCCATTTCTTTTGAGAAGCCGTATCAACACTAACATCATCAAAAAATGGGAACGAAGTAGTTCTGGTGTTATTAAATACTTGTATATCATCTAAATGCCATCCATCCTGCTGAATACCGGCGCCATTTGAATGAGTTCTAAATCTCACGTAACCACTTGTACCTTTTAGCATACCTGCATCAAAATCTCTTGTTTCCCATAGTCCTCCCGTATTTCCAGTAAAGCTTGTTATTTTAGTCCAATTTGAATTATTTGTGGAAAATTCTAAATAACCCTGGTCACTATTCTGTTCATAAGAATATTTTTGATTAAATCTTAATACTGGATGCTGCATATTGCCAAAATTTATCTGGGCAGCTAAAATTCTGTTAGCATTTGGGGGATAATTTCCGCCTGGGGAATCTTCATAAGCATGAGTTGTGCTATGACCGGCATCTGAAGCATCATCTGTAGTTACAGCCCATGGTTCGTCCGCTGCCCACTTAAAGGACCCTTCAAATGTCTCTGTAAACGGGGCTGTTTCTGCTGTAACAGTAAATGTGGTTGCTAAATCTGCTCTATCTGAACCCTGGTTTATAAGGCCCTGTGTATCTCTTTCATAAATCTTTCCATAGTAGGTTGTGTTGGTAAAAGTAAGATCTGTTAAAACGGTATCAGTTGTTGCTTTTTTTGAAATATCAAATACAACATTTTCAGTACGATTATTTATATCAGTTGTAACGTAATAACCCTTATTACCATCAAAATTATTAAGATCGTTAGTAAGTTTGTTTTGATCAGTAGATAATACAACCCTATAAATATCAAAGTCGCTAGCAGTTGACTGCCCCCATTTTACTTCCATTCCATTATTTGTTTGATTTAATAGCACAAAAGATTGAGGAGTTGGTGCATTATCAATTATAATATCATCTAGATAATATGAACCATATGGTGCGTAACAGCCAATTCTGACTAAGGCATTGTTCACTCTGTAATTATATAGTGAAGCTTGAATACGCGAATAATTTGATCCATTAAAACTTGGTACAATTAAATTATTCCATGTTGTACCGCCATCACTGGAAGCCTGTAAGCTTATATATCCGCCTTGGCCATCAGATCTTTTAACCCAGCATTGAATATAAGGATTGGGAGTACTAGATAAATCCATTCCGCTCGACAAGGTAATGTAAGTATAACCACTGACCTCACCCGGCCCTTTCTGCAGTACCCAAGCTTGTGATCCGCTATGAGCACCTACTATTTTTATTTGCCATTGAGATGCATCGCGAGACCATTTTGCGTAAGAAGCTGTAGTGTCTTCAGCATCATCACTAAGTGGGAAAGCAACTTGAATACTGTTTGTATTTAAGTTATTTCCGCTTTGACTAAAAGTGTTAATATTAATTAACAAAAATGTTAGAAACAGAACAATAAGTGTATTTCGCATATACCCTCCTATATTTTTTGAAATGAATTTATACTCTTATAAAAACCAGATTAATTGCTATATATCAACTTTTGCTAATGGAAAGATTGTGACAGAAAAAAAATTGTACCTACACTCTGATAGAAGTCTATAAATTGAAGTGAAAAAGAATCGGAAAATCCTTCCTCGCATGATATAATTACTTTTATTTTTAATATTAAAAAATTTTATCCAGTCATAAGAACCGTTTGAACGATAAAATTTCTCGCAAGAAATATTATATAAAAATATGCTTAATGATATAGAACAATTGAACTAATTTTCAATGATTTTGTAGAGATTTTGAGTATAGTTCATTGATTTTGCGATGTGATAAAATGCCGATTAATGTTCAGATTTGACGAAAAATTAAAATTATGAAATAATCGATTCTGTGAAAAGAACGATATTATTTGCAGCAATAATATCTAACAAACACATTATTGCGCTGAAAGAAAATTATTTTAGAAAATATTATGCTCCATAAAATGAAAAGGGTCTTTTTTAACTAAATAGATTTTAATTATTTAAGCTTTTCATACCTGATTCTGTATAGCGTAAGCCGGCAACCGCATTCATAGGAACAACATCTTCGATCTGCTTTAATTCATCTTCTGTAAACTCAATTTCAACAGCTTTTGCATTTTCTTCTAAATATTTTATTCGCTTGGTTCCAGGAATTGGAACTATATCATTTCCTTTTGAAAGAACCCAGGCTAATGCTAATTGGCTTGGAGTAATATTTTTATCATTAGCCATTTCATTTACCTTATCAACCAGGTCTAAATTTTTTTGGAAATTTTCTCCCTGAAATCTTGGTGCAAATCTTCTGTAGTCATCTTTTTCAAAATCATCAATTGACTTATATCGGCCTGTCAAAAATCCACGGCTTAACGGACTATATGCGACAAATCCAATTCCGAGCTCGCGAACTGTATTTAAAATTTCCTCTTCCGGATCCCGGCTCCATAAAGAATATTCCGTTTGTAATGCCGTTATTTGATGAACCTGATTCGCCCGGTGGATTGTTCCTGGTGCAGCTTCTGACATTCCAATAAATCTAATTTTTCCTTCCTTAACCAAATCAGACATTGCTCCGATGGTTTCTTCAATTGGAACTTTTGGATCGACACGATGCTGATAGTACAAATCTATATAATCAATTCCCAATCTTTTTAATGAAGCATCACACGATTTTTTTACATATTCAGGAGTGCCATTAATGCCTCTTTCGTTAGAATCCGGTTTACGAACAATTCCAAATTTTGTAGCAATTATAACTTTGTCCCGTTTTTCTTTTAAAGCTTTACCTACAAGAATTTCGTTTTTATAAGGACCGTACATGTCAGCGGTATCAAAAAACGTTATTCCTAATTCTATTGCTCTATGAATTGTTTTAATTGATTCGGTTTCATCAGCTTCACCGTAAAATTCAGACATTCCCATACAGCCAAGTCCAAGGGCAGAAACTTCAAGATTTAATTTTCCAAGTTTTCTTTTTTCCATTTAAATTTCCTTTGCTAAATAATAATTTCTCAAATATTTATATTTAAAATACAGATAACAGAATTTTCACTTTGTGATCTAATAATCAACATAAATAAAAAATTATTCTTTCTGAATAAGATTAGCATATTTCTTAACCTTATATTTTTTCCCCCATTTTTGATATAAGGCGACAATTGCTTCTAATAAATTGTTTCTCGTTTTTTTATTATATGCTTTTCCATCTTTGATCTTAGCAAAATTTTCAATTAAAATATTTTCAGCTTCAGAATATTTTTTAAGTCCGATTAATGATTTACCTAACTCACATTCAGTAAATATTAGAAGTGAATTTTTTTCATTAAATAATTTTCTTCTTATTTGAAGTGAATGAGTTAAATTCTGGTAAGCAGAATCGTATTTACCATCGGCATTTTCTACTTTACCAAGAAAGGCATAAGCATCACCAAAGTAATAATGATTTTTATCCAGTTTCTTTTCCCAGCTTTTAATTGCCTCAGTTATAAGAGCTTCTGATTGTTTGTACTTGCCCAGAAAAAAAAGAGAACATCCTAAATTATATTTATTGACTGTAACTTCAGGATGGTTATCCCCCAAAACTTTTTTCCTAAGATTATAAGCTTTGCTGAATAAACTTTCCGCAGCTATATAATTGCCTTTATCTTGAGCAACAAAAGCTAAATTATTAATGTTATAAGTTATACTTAGGCTGCTGTCCCCAAAGATTTTTTTATTTAATTCATATGCTGTTTTATAATATTTTTCAGCAGAATCCAACTCATTTAAATAGTGAAAATCGAGCGCTAAATTATTATACGTAGAAGCTACATCTTTATGTTCCTTACCATAAACATTAATATAATTTACCAGCGATTCCTCAAAACTTTTTTTAGCATCTTTATATTTAGATAAGTCCATTTGAAGTGTTCCATAATCATTTAAGGCTTCAGCAATTTTTGAGTTAGGCGGCTTTACTAACTTTCTTAATATTTCTATGGATTTCTCGTATAGATATTTTGCTGTATCAAGATTACCTTTATAATGATAAACCAATGCTAAATTTTTAAAACTCATTGCAGTTTCAATATTATTTATTCCTAACACAGAGTCCTTAAGTTGAAGTGCTCTTCCAAGCTGAATAATCCCCTGATCATACAATCCTAAATTTTGAAATGTTATTCCTAAAGTAGTTCGTATTTCAGATTCTATTTCAGGCTGATTTTTTAATTCTGTATTTATTTTTTTTGAAGCTTTATCAAGGACTTCTACTACTTTAACATCTTTACCTTCTTTTGAAGGATCGACTGAAGAAAGTATTTCGTTTAAAAATTTATTTACCTGATTCGATTTAGCAACTTCGAGAGTAGCTTTATCTCGCTGCATCGAGGCAATATTTGCCTGCCAGACAACTGCAGCAACGCCGGTAATTAATAAAAAAACTATAATGACTATTGCAGTAACACCGATTTTATGCCTGCTCACAAATTTACGTGATCGGTACCATAAAGAATCACTGTGGGCGCTAACTGGCCTTCCCTCTATGTAATGTTTAATATCTCCGGCAAGAAGTTGAACTGAATTGTAACGCCTTTCAGGTTCTTTATTCAATGCCATTAAAATTATATTATCAATGTCGCCTGATAATCTTTTTTTAAGCCTGTCGACATTACTGCTTCGAAGAATGCTAATTTCTTCCGGTGATATTTCATTTGTTTCACCTTCCTCAGTAATCGTCTTATTTGATTTTGTGATAATGGTGCTGGGTTTTTCCGGATAAACAGAGGTTATAACTTTTTCAACCTCATGCGGAAATTTATTTTTAAAACTATAAGGTAAGTGTCCGGTTAAAAGTTCATAAAGTAAAACGCCTAATGAATATACGTCGCTTGCGGTAGTTATTTTTCCGCCTTTAACCTGTTCAGGGCTGGCGTATTCAACAGTCATAAACTTTGAACCTTCTTTAGTTAAAGCCATTGTGTTAGCGTTTTGTTCTTCGCTTAATAATTTCGCAATTCCGAAATCAAGGAGCTTTGGTATACCATCTGAAGTTATTAGAATATTACTGGGTTTTAAATCTCTGTGCACAATTAAATTCTGGTGGGCATAATTTACCGCGGAACAAACTTTGCCAAAAAGCTCAAGCCGCTGGTCAACGGAAAGTTTGTTTTGATCACAATAATCTGTAATTGGAATGCCGTCAATGTACTGCATTAAGAAAAAAGGGAGCCCTTCTTCAGTGGTTCCGCCGTCAATAATTTTAGCTATGTTGGGATGATCAAGATTTGCAAGCGTTTGCCTTTCATGCTTAAACCTCCTAATAATTTCGTCGGTATCCATTCCCCTTTTGATGATTTTTAATGCTGCAGATTGTTCAAATTCATTATCAACTCGACTTACTAAATAAACATAAGCCATTCCCCCCGTTCCTATTTTTCTCTCTACCTTATATACCCCAAACTGTTTGCCTATAAATGAATCATCTTCTTCAGAGTTTTCAAGAAAAGATAAATCGATTCCGGGATCTTCTAAAAAGTTGCCTGAATTTTCAAAAGCAAATAACAAAGCTTCAACTTCTTGTTTGATAGATTCGTTCCCCGAACATTCTTTTTCGATAAAATCTTGGCGTTGGTTATGCGGCAGTTCAATTGATGACTCAAAGATAGATTTAATCTTTTTCCAATCCTGAATATTCATTTAATTATTAATTTAAAATTGGTTAGTGTAAAAATATTTCAGGCTTTACCCATTGATTTGTACAGCCATGCTTTAGCAGTGCTCCATTCTCGTTTAACGGTTGCCGGCGAGATATTTAGAATTTCCGCGGTTTCTTCAATTGTGAACCCCGCAAAAAATCTTAGTTCAACAATTTTACTTAAACGTTCATCAAACATCTCAAGTTTTTTCAATGATTCATCCAAAGCTATAATTTCTTCACTCTTTTCATCAGAAATAAAAAGAGCATCATCGAGAGAAATATTTGCATTAGCTTCACCTCTTTTTATCGCACTTCTTTTCCTTGCTCTATCCACAAGTATTTGTCTCATTGAATTTGCAGCTACGCCAAAAAAATGTCCGCGGTTCTGAAGAGATAAATTTATGTTACCAACTAGTCTAATGTATGCCTCATGCACAAGTTCGGTAGTTTGTATAGTTCTTTTTGAATATTCAGCTTTTAAATATTTAGAGGCAAGCCTTCTAAGCTCATTATAAACAAGGGGTAGTAAAAGGTGCATTGCCTCGCTGTCTCCTCTGTTTATATCGACTAAAAGCTGGGTAACATTTCTGTTGAGCATTAATTACCTATTTACAATGATAAAATAGTTTATCTCTTAGGATGAAACTTTATAATAGTATTAGAAAGGGATGAATATTTTGAACATTAGAGCTAAACATTCTCATATCAAAAATATATGAAATAATTTGTTAACTTGCTTCCATATTGATGTTTATATTTCTCTTTTTGAGGTATGAAAGAATATAATTGAAACTTTTTTCGTTTTCTCCTAAATATTCCGGCGGTGAAATTCCTTTTCTTGAAAATATTTTTCCTGAAACCAAGTTTGCAGCAGCCGTACAAGTATAGCCTGTAGTTCTAGACATAGATGATGTTTTAGTCTTAGAGTTGAATTCATCGTATAAATTATAAATATATTTTTTAAACTTACCGTTTTCAATTCCCCGGATTATAATCTTAAGGACTGTAAACTCTTTTTCATTATTTTTTAGTTTCCATAATGGGAATAGAAGTTTTGCTGTTAAATCAATCGGGCGAATTTTTTGTCCTCCTTTAATTTCAATTAAATCATCATTAAAAAATCCGGTTTCTTTTAGAAGTTTAATTTTGTCTATATGCCCTGGATATCGTAAAGTTTTTTCTATCATATTAGGGATTTTCATAGTCTTAATTAAAGTGCGTAATCCATCAGTATTGAATGCTTCAAGTATTCCAACTTTTGGAAATTCAATTAATTCCGGATCAGACAAAGCAGGTTTAACAATTAGGTTTTTGTTTTCTATAAATCGAGCGGGACGAGTATATTCTTCTATAACATCAACAGGAGAAAAAGGAGCTTTATATTCATAAGGTGGTTTTCTATTTTTTGGTAATCCGCCAACATAACATTCAAACGCATCTATTTTCATTCTTTTGTTATGATAACCTAAAATTATACCATTCAAGCCCGGGGCAATACCGCAATCCACTATAGCTGTAACATTTTTTTTCTTTGCAAGTGAATCAAGTTCAAACGGATCTTCATTAAAAAAAGAAATGTCAACTATATTCTTTTTCTGTTCTATTACAGTTTTGATTGTATCAAATCCCATGAAGCCGGGAACAGCACAGACAACTAAATCAAAATCTTTAATTAATTGTTTTATATTTTCAGAAATAAATAAATCTGATTGAACAGTATTAAGTCTATTTTGTTTTTTTAATTTTCTAAGTTTATTAGAATCAATATCTGCGACGGTTACGTCATGATTAATTGAAAGATCAGCAGCAATGGCACTGCCAACCATTCCGGCACCAAGGACAATAATTTTAGTCATAAAATTCCGTATAACTAATTTTTAACCTATGAATGAATTAAAAGCTTAAATCTCTGGTAGAACAATTTAAGTTAAATAAATTATTATTGCATCTGATATGTATGAACATCTCTTTGTGGAAATGGAATGCTGATTTTATTTTCATCGAATGCGTTTTTAACTTTTTCGGTAGTTTCAAAATAAACATTCCAGAAATCCGTAGTTGATATAAAAGCACGAACCGCGAAATTAACACTGCTGTCGGCAAGCTCTTTTACCAAAATTTGAGGAGCAGGATCGGTTAAAATTTTTTGATCACTTTCAATAATATTTTTAATTACTGACCTTGCCTTTTTTATATCATCATTGTACCCAATTCCAAAAATCCACTCGGCTCTTCTTGTTTCGTTAGCACTGTAATTTGTAATTATATCGCTCATCAGTTTACCGTTTGGTATTACAACTTTAATATTCTCAGGGGTTTTAATTTGTGTATATAAAATTTGGACTTCTTGAACGGTACCTGCTGATCCTGCGGCGTCAATAAAATCACCAGCTTTAAATGGTCGGAATAATATTATTAAAAATCCAGCAGCAAAATTAGAAAGAGCTCCTTGTAATGCAAATCCAACTGCTAATCCGGCGGCACCCAAAACTGCGATAAAAGATGTTGTTTCGATTCCGACTTGCGAAAGAGTTACAATTACCACAAAGGTAATGAGCATAGCATAAACTATATTTCCGACAAAGGAAACAATTGTAGCATCAATTTCTTTTTTTGTTAGTAATTTAATTACAAATTTCCTTAGTGATTTTGAAATCCATAAACCGACAATTAAAATAACTACAGCAGCGACTATCTTAATTCCGTATAATGTTGCCCATTCTTTTAATTGGGGAATTATATCTTGCATTTCTTCTCCTTTTGTATTTTTTAAATTTATTTAATGTAATAAAATATTTCTAAACATGTCATACACACAACAACAAATAGTAATTTTAACTATATTAATTGTATATAGAATTTTGTAGAGGTAACAGTATTGCTAAAAAAATTTGATCAAAGAATTACCGAAGGCGCTTTATTTACAGATCATTACCAATTGTTGATGGCGCAGCTTTACTTTAAAAATAATCTTCATGAAAAAATAGTTCAGTTCGATCACTACTTCAGAAATTATCCTGATTATGGCTCACACAAAGCAGGCTATTGTATAAATGCGGGGCTTGAATGGCTTATAGACTGGCTCGAGAATACTGAATTTGGAGATACGGAAATTGAAATATTAAAGTCGCATAAAAACGCAAATGGAGAAAGATTATTTCATGATGACTTTTTAGAATGGCTTAAAAAAAACGGCAGCTTTAAATCACTTAACATTAAATCCATTCCTGAGGGAAGAGTTGTTCATCCGAATGAGCCTCTAACAATCGTTGAAGGTCCTGCAGCAATTGCACAAATTTTTGAAACCGTACTTTTAAATAATTTAAACTTCCAAACTTTAATTGCAACCAAAGCATCGCGTATAAAGGAAATAGCTAAAGGACAAATTTTAATTGATTTTGGTGCACGGAGAGCACAGGACAGAGGGGCCATAGCTGCGGTTAGGGCAGCATTAATAGGCGGAGCAGATTATTCTTCTAATGTTGGTATTTCCCATTTGCTTGGATATCCGCCCAAGGGAACACACTCGCACAGTATGGTTCAATTATATCTTGCGTTAGGTATGACTGAGCTTGACGCATTTGAAGCTTTTGCAAATTTGTATCCTGATGAATGTGTATTACTGGTTGATACAATTAATACTATTGAGAGCGGCATTCCAAATGCAATAAAAGTTTTTAAAGATTTAAAGAAAAAAGGACATGAACCGATAGCAGTTAGATTAGATTCAGGCGATCTTGCCTATTTAAGTATAATTGCGGTGCAAATGCTCGATGAAGCTGGACTTAACGATGTTGGTATTGTTCTTTCAAATGAACTGGACGAAATGAACATTTGGCAAATTATCAGTCAAATTAGAGAAGATGCGCCTAAACATAATGTTGATCCGAGCAATTTAATTAAGCGAATGACGTACGGAGTTGGAACAAGATTAATAACTTCTCAAGGTGACCCTGCTTTAGGTGGCGTATATAAGCTGGTAGCTGTTGAGGACAAAAATGAATGGATTCCGGCTATAAAAATTTCAGAATCAGTAGAAAAAATACCTACTCCTGGCAATAAACAAGTTTATAGAATTTACGATATTACCAATAAAGCAACGGCGGATTTAGTTTCACTTGTAGATGAAAATATCAGCCAAGACTCAAAAATAATTTTACGGCATCCTTTTAATCAGACTAAAAAGAGAATTTTAGACCGAAGTAATTTTAATGAAGTTGAACCACTGCTGGTAGACGTTTATAATGGCGGTAAGCTTGTTTACAATTTCCCGACTATCGAAGACATAAGAAAACAGCGTGAAAGCGATTTAGAAAGGCTTGATACCGGAGTTAAAAGATTAATTTATCCCCACTTATATCATGTTTCCATCACAACTAAAATATGGAAGTTAAGAAACGATTTAATTGACAAATTAACCTGCGCAAACGGGTTTAAAGATTAATTCATGGCAAAATTTCTGGACAGAAAAAGACAATGAATTCACTCAGCTTCTGCTGACAAACAGAATAGTTGAACATATTTAAGGAAAAGGATCATCTTTTAATTTTCAAAACAACAGCATCCATAAAACGTAATCTAAAATTAAAATTAAAGCGGCAGACATAACAAATGATCGTATGGTTGACTGTCCAACTCCTTCAGCCCCTCCTTCGGTATGGAAGCCTATGTGACAGCCGAGTAATGCAGTAACTCCGCCGAAAAATATTGTTTTAATCAGTCCCGCAATCAAATCCGAAAAAACAAAAAATCTTTTTACAGAAATAAAAAAGACTGAGAATGAAACGTTCAAAAAGTAATTGGAAACAATATATGCGCCAAGTACAGCAATTGTATTTGCAAAAATCACCAGTACAGGCATCATTAAAATAGAAGCAAGAAATCTCGGCATTGCTAAATATCTAACCGGGTTGATAGCCATTGTTTCAAGAGCATCTATCTGTTCAGTAACTTTCATTGTTCCAAGTTCTGCCGCTATTGATGCGCCAACTCTTCCTGCAATTACAATCCCGGTTAACACCGGCCCAAGTTCTGTAATGATTGCTCGACTTGTTGCGCCGCCTAAAAAAGAAAGTGGAGCGATTCCTTTTAATTGATAAGCTGCCTGCCATGCTGCCACGGCACCGGTAAAAACAGAAATAATTAATACCAACGGAAGTGAATTCACTCCAATGTGTTCCATTTGATAAAAAATTATTTTCCGACTGCGCGGGATTGTTGCAAAGCTTTTTAGAATTCCCCAGAATAGAAGCGAAATCTGTCCAAACTCTTCAAAAAAATTTAGAGTCGACCTTCCTAATTTTTGTAGTAATTTTGTCAAAATAAAAAATTAAAATATTCTTGCTTAAATTATAAAATATTTTACTTCATAGCACGCTAAAACTTTGTATCGGTTAAAAATATAGTTCTCTATTTTTATGATATTATTTAGCATCATCTCCAATTATTCACTTCACAATTCATTTTTATCAACTTTAAATTTAATCTGGATATCCCTCAAATCGGATTTGAACAACTAAAATTCTGTTACAGGGCTTGTTTTGAATATTTTCAAACTGAGACAAAATACTACATTTCAATCTTTTTGATAAACCTGTTTCATAATAATATTGTTTGAATATAGACTTATTTTCAATCCGTTTATTTTGTAAGTTGTTAATTTTTAGAGGGTTAATAATTCAAATATTATAATTCTACAATTAAATTTAAGCTCAGTTTACCCGTTAAAATATTGATTAAAAGCATATTTTCTTAGCATTATTATTGATACTGCTAAATCGCTGAACTTTTTTAATTTTATATACTTACAGCATTTAAGCATGAATCCAAAATTAATAAATGAGTCCTTACAAAGAATAGTCGAAACGGCACCAATTGGTTTATTAACTTTCACTTCTGATTGGACAAT
>CAZRMA010000019.1:0-6721 GCA_964600655.1 uncultured Ignavibacteriaceae bacterium | reverse complement strand
GAAACATTTGAAGGCGGCATATTATTAATTGAAGATTTAAAAGTTATTGAGCGTGCTAAAAACATCGGTTCTATCAATGTATCCGATTATGAAAAAATCTTTACTTCGCTTAATGATTTTATGTTTGTCACCGACAGTGAAGGAAACATTAAACAAGCGTTCGGTAAAAAAATAAAAAAATTAAATATTGCACCAAGTCTATCAACAGAAAATAAAATTGAAAAAATCTTCTCTCAAACAGAAGCAATTTTATTTAGTGAAAAATTTAACGAAGCTGTAAATGATAGAAATTTTAAATCATTAGAAATTGATTTAGAGATTGAAGGTGAAAAAGATATCTTTTCGTGTAGGATTGAACCTCTGCAAAATAAACGTGGGCAGGTTCAATTTGTATTTATAGTTTTTAACGATATAACAAATGAGCTATCGGAAAGAAAAAAACTTGAGGATGAGTTAGCTGCTTTAAAGAGCGAAGATTTTAAAGTAAAAGGATCCGATTCAGCTACATTTGTTATCAATGAAAATGGAAAAATTGTTTACTGGGATTCGGCGTCAGAAAATTTATTCGGCTTAACGCAAGATCAATCCGAAGGAATGTTTTGCGGGGAGTTGCTTGAAATATTTGATATGGATTATTTTGAAAATATTAAAAATGATTTAAAAATTTCAAAATCTTATTCGAGTCAATTGTTAACTGTAGGCAATAGAGAAACTCAGGAAGCAATTACATTCAATTTCACTGTTTTGAGGGAAGACCTTAGTTCGATAATTGTTCAATGTTCAAAATCAAGTGAAGAAAAACCTCAACCAAAATATTCACAAGCACCTGCAAATAGATTTAATGAAATTATAAGTTCTACACAGGAAATGATTTGTACTATTGAACCGGATGGAACAATAATTTTTACAAATCCTGCTTTTTTAAATTTGCTGCGTTATTCGGAACTAGAAATTATCCAAAGCAATATTTTTGAATTAATTGATTCACAATTTCTATCGTCCAGTAAAATTAATTTTGAAAGTCTGACTGGCTCCGAAACAAAAATTGAAATTCCATTTAAGACAAAAAGAGGAAGCAAAGTAATTCTTCTTTCCAGATTCATGCCTGTAAAGGACAGTGACTCTTCAATTATATTTTACAATGCTTTCTTTACAGATATCACCAACCAGAAAATTACTGAAGAACATTTAAATGTTTTCAAATCCATATTTGACGCATCACAAGATGGAATTGCAATTTATCTTAATGGTAAAATCATTTTAGCTAATGATTCGCTTGCCTCAATTTTTGGATATAACAATGGTGATAATTTAATAAATCTTGATTTAGTTGATCTGGTTTTAACTGAAGACGTTCATAAAGTTGCAGAATATATTCACTTGATTGAAAATAAAAAGGATGGGCCAAACAGGTTTGAATTTTTAGGTAAGCGATTAGATGGACAAAACATAAACGCTGAAGCTACTGTTTCAACATTTCAAATTGAAAATAATTTTTATATAGAATTTATTATCCGTGACGCTACCGAAAGAAAAAAAGCGCAATTAACTATTCGCCAATCTGAAGAAAAGTATAGAAATATTGCTGACAATATAGACGACTTTCTTTATACCATAGAAATAACCAATAAAGGTTTTCATCCTGTATTTATAACACCATCCGTTGAAAAGATTACTGGATATACAGCCTCCGAGTTTTTAATGGATTCACGCTTATTCTTTAAAATTATTTTGCCTGATGATTTTGAAGCAGTAAAAAATAAAATATCGAATTTATTCAAAACACGGCTGCAGGAAGTGGATGAATTTGAGTTTAGAATTATAAATCGTCAAGGGAATATTGTTTGGGTACGAAATAAATTGCATATCGTAAAAGACATTTCGGGGAAAGTAAAAAAAGCTTACGGTTTAGTCAGTGATATTTCATTAAGGAAAAAAGCCGAAGAAGAACTTAAAAGATCTACTGAAAATTTAGTAAAGCTTAACGAAACAAAAGATAAATTCATTTCAATAGTTTCTCATGATCTTAGAACACCGTTCAGCTCCATTCTTGGTTTTACGGATTTAATTTTAAATGACGATGAAATTACAGCTGATGAAACGCATCAATATATAAGCTTCATCCAGGAATCATCACGTTCAATGCTTTCGTTAGTAAACTCACTGCTAGATTGGACGCGTCTGCAAACAGGCAGATTCCGCTTTGAGCCAGAGAAAATTGATATGACAAAAATTATTGATGAATCATTTAATGCACTTAGCGGTACGGCTTATCAAAAGAATATTGAATTAGTTTCTAATGTTGAAATGAATACTTTTGTTTTTTGCGATCAAAGTTTATTAGCTCAGGTTTTTAATAATTTAGTTTCAAATGCTATTAAATTCACATCAGAAAGAGGAACTATATCGGTTGAAGTAACTTCTGCTCCGGAAACACGTTTTGTTCAATTTTCTGTTAATGATACCGGGGTAGGAATAAAAAAAGAAAATCTTGATAAGCTATTTAAAATTGAATCCAAATTTACTTCGGAAGGAACTGCCGGAGAAAAAGGTACCGGACTGGGGCTTTCATTAGTTAAAGAAATCATCGAAATCCATGGAGGCAAAATCTGGGTAGATAGTGAATTTGGAAAAGGTTCACAGTTTAAATTTACTTTGCCTATCGCACCTGCAAATATTCTTTTGGTAGATGATAGTAAAACCGACCGTTTACTATATTCAAAAATTTTGAAAAACATTACGCCAGACTATAACATTGACGTTGCTTCGGATGGAGTTGAAGCTTTGGAAAAAATAAAAGAAACAACTCCGGCATTAGTTATAACTGATCATTTTATGCCAAGAATGAATGGGTATGAATTCATCCAGGAATTGTACAAACTAAATTTAAAAAACACTCCGCCGGTAATGATTTTAAGTACCGACGTTGATAGAGTAACAGGTCATGATTATAATGAATTGGGTGTGGAATACGTTTTTCAAAAGCCTGTGAATTTAAGTATTTTCAAGCAGGCCGTTGAAAAATCACTGAAGAAGGGGCTGCTAAAATAATCATCTCGAAAAATTTTTTGATACAATAATAACTAAACGCTCTTCAATTTAATCACAGGATGGTTTTCATTTCCATTCGATTTATAATTTTTATTTCTTTCTAGATAAGGACATTTTGGAACTGCTTCAAATTTATCTTTTTGAATAGTCTGATGATCCTTACTCATTTTTTCACGTAAGTATGGGCAAGTAATTCCTGACTGGTTAGAATGACTCTGCAAGTAGGGACACTTAATTTCAGTTTTTACTTCATTGCCACTATTTCCTGAAAGATTTGCCGCTGTAAATGAAAAGCTGAGACTGAATACAAAAAGAAACAGAATTACAATTGATTTCTTCATTGCTAATCCTTGATTATTAAAATTTAGTTAGTGTTTAATTAACAATTTAATAATTTAAAATTAAAAAGAAAGTAATTTGTTTTTGGTGTGATATAAAAAGTGCGATGGAATTAACCATCGCACTTGCCTTTAGAGGGAGATAAAATATAAGTGTCTAATTATTTAGTACTTCGATTTCTTTTCCCTTTGGGACCTGTTCCATCGCATACGCCGCTCTTTGCGCCAAAACCAGTACCGTCACGTGGGCCTACTCCGCTATTCCCGGTTCCGTCACCTGGTCCATACCCGCCTTTGTCGACTTTGTTTTGATATGCTTTACCGTTCATAGCTTTTTTACCGGAACCATCTTGAGGTTTAACATAGTCATCGTCCTGTCCATTTGGTATGCCATCACCGTCATCGTCAAACATATGGCCATTTCCGCTGCCTAAATTGTCACAAATTCCGTCACCATCTAAATCTACAAATGCGCTGCCGCCTTTTTTCTTGCCTTGTTGTGCAGAGGTGTCAGAAGCTGTTAGATATAAACCAAGAATCAGAACGAAGCTGAAAACTAGTGCGAACCTTGATATTCTTTGCATTTTATTACTCCAATATTTTGTTAATGAATGTTTATTTTGTCAGATCATGTTATGCAACCGATATGCCAAATTCTTTTCTTGTTTTTTTATTGATAAACATCATACTATTACAGATGTTCGACCAATGAGACGATTTTAATCGACTTCTTTGTCGAAAAATATTTTTAGAAACTTATTGAAGTTTCAAGTATCCTATTTATTATAATATTAATTTAGTGGTCAATATATTGCTCGATATTAATATGGGAAGAAAATTTAAAATCAATCCTTCAATCATTATTGCTATTTCATTAACAATCGGAATAGTAATGATTGCTTCTGCTTATTATGAATTAAAGCAAAGTAAAGAAGAGATATATCATCTATTGCATGAACAGGCCTCATCACTGATTGAGACTATATCTTTAAGTAGTATAAATACTCTTAGCTCAAGCTATGAAATAGAAGGATTGATCGCTGAAAGATTAATGGACAATGCCAGACTTATAAAAAGATTGGACAGCTTGAACTCATTAACTCAGAAAAAATTAATTGAAATTGGAATTCAGAATAATCTTTATCGAATAAATGTTTTTGATAAAAATGGGAATCGTATTTTATCCAACCGGATTCCAACAAAAGATCATCCTCATCCTGAAGGAAACGTTAATAGATATGAAGAAATTGAACCTATCTTAACAGGTAAAACCCAGGAACTAATTATTGGGCTCAAAAATGCACAATATTCAGATGAGCAAAGGTATGCGGTGGCGATTTCAAGATCTGGAAAAAAAGGAGCCATTGTAATTAATCTGGATGCTAAGAATTTTTTAGAATTTAGGAAAAGAATAGGTATAGGAAAAATTATTCAAGAAATGGGAGGTAACTCCGGAATTGAATTCATTGCCCTGCAGGATAATGAAGGAATTTTAGCAGCAAGTAAAAATGTCGATTCATTATCTTCTATAAATGAAGATACTTTTTTGCAAGAAGCATTAGAAAAAGACAGCATCTACACACGGATAATAAATTTTAAAGGAACTGAAACTTTTGAAGTTATTAAAAGATTAAAGAACAATAATGAAGTAATTGGTATTTACCGAGTGGGGCTTGCACTTGATGAAATCAGAAGCCTAGAAGCAAGGATGTACAGGCGGATAATAATTATTTCTTTAATTCTTGCGGCTATAAGCATAATTGTTTTAAGCATTTTATTCACAATGCAGAATCTAAAAACGGTTTCAAATGAATATAAAAACTTTAAAACTCTAAGCAGTTCCGTACTGCAAAATATGGCTGAAGCCGTAATAGTTTTGAATAGTGACTTTCTAATTATTTTGTTTAACAAATTTTCCGAACAGTTGTTTGAAGAAAGTTCTGATGTTATTATAAACAAAGAGATATCTGAAATTATGAATGGAAAGTTAGGTTTTATTAAGAATAAAATTAGCACTTCAAATGATTCTAACATTTATTTTGATAATATCGTTGAGATAAATAATGAGCAAAAAATTTTATCAATAAGCATTACAAAAAATTTAAATGACAAAAATAAAATTGAAAATCATACAATTGTTATAAATGATTTGACTCAGACTAAAAATCTTGAAGAGCAGGCAAAAAGGCAGGAAAAACTATCCGCAATGGGAGAGCTCGCTTCCGGTGTTGCCCATGAAATAAGAAATCCGATTAATTCCATTGGAATGATTGCTCAAAGATTAAGAAGAGAATTTGAGCCCAAAAACGATAGCGAAGAATACGGCAGCATAATTAAAGTATTAAAAGATGAAGTTGATAGAATTAATAAAATAATTTCGCAGTTTCTTAATTACGCCAAGCCAATTGAACTTCAAAAGAAAAAAATTAACGTCAAAGATTTCTTTAATGAAATTTATCTTTTATTCTCGGAACAGGCCAACGTCAAAAATATTAATTTTAATATTTTAACAAATGAAAATTTGGAGGCTGAATTTGATCCTGAATTAATTAAGCAGTCTATATTCAATTTAGTACAAAACGCATTTGATTCTGTAAATGATAAAAGTAAAGTTTCATTAAAATATTATTTATTTAATTCTTATCTGTATATTGAGGTGATTGATACCGGTTCCGGAATTACGGATGAAAATAAAAAGAAAATTTTTGACCTTTATTTTACAACCAGGAAAGATGGTAATGGTTTAGGATTAAGCATTACGCAAAAAATAGTATCGCAGCATAATGGTTATATTAAAATTGAAAATAATTTACCTTCAGGGACAATCTTTAAAATAATATTACCTCAAAATGAAAAATATTAACATTTTAATTATAGATGACGAAAAAAATCAAAGAGATATTTTAACCGGATATCTTAGGAAAAAAGGATTCAATCTTTTTTCAGCTTCGAATGGAGATGAAGGAATTAAAAATGTACAATCGAATATGATTGATATTATTTTCTCCGATTATAAAATGCCGGGAAAAACCGGACTTGAAGTCTTGGAAGAAGTCAAAAAAATAAATCCAAAAATTGATTTTGTAATTTTAACTGCATTTGGAACAATAGAAAATGCAGTCACGGCGATGCGCAGAGGTGCTTTTGACTATATTTCCAAACCCGTCGATCTTGATGAACTTGATCTTCTAATTGAGCGGATAATTGAAAATAAAAGTTTAAGATCAGAAAATGAATTATTGAAAGGACAGTTAAAAGATAAATTTAAAATCTCTTCTATCATCTCTAATTCACCGAAAATGGAAGAAGTGTTAAGTGTTGCTTCACGTGTA
>CAZRMA010000018.1:5594-20759 GCA_964600655.1 uncultured Ignavibacteriaceae bacterium | reverse complement strand
AAGAAAATGATTATTATCTTTACGGAATTATTGATAAACTTGTGATTGAAGATGATAAAATCTTTATATTTGATTACAAAACTGACGATATTTTAGAAGCAGATATTCCGCAGAGGGCGGAAAGTTATTTTAATCAATTGAAATTTTATTCTTACATCGTGAGCAGACTTTTGGGCGGAATCAGAAAGTTTGAGTTAAAGTTAATATTTTTAAAATTTCCTGATCATTCAGTTGAGATACAATTTGAAAAACCTGATGTTCAAAAATTTGGTTTTGAAATTTCAAAGATGGTTAAGGATATACGAGGCAAAAAATTTAATAAAAACCTTACTCACTGTAAAAGATGTTTGTTCGCATTAGAAAAAGATCAATGTATTATTAAGTAATTTTTTAATATGTAATTTTTTTGAAAGTTTAATTATATGAAAAGAATGCTGACTCAAATAAGAGATATCGAATTAATAGAGAACGAATTGAACTCAATTTATATAGGGGTTGTTGCACATTCTTTAGTAAATGGGGATGTTTTTCAGAAAGCCACTCCGTTTATTTATCTCGATAAAAATGTTTATATTTTTTATAAAGATGATTCTGAATCTTTTGAAAGAATTCAATTTGATAGCAGCGCAAGTTTTACTGTTACAAAAAATGAAAAAATTAAAAAAAATGCTTCAAAAGATTTTATCCCCGAATATCATGTGACCACTGTTTGCATCAAAGGATTAATCAAAAAAGTAGAAGAACAAAAAGTTTTAGATGAAATACGGAAAACATATTTAAATAAGTATTCTAAAGACAGCACTGTAGGCGAAGAAGAAATAGCGGAATTAAATAAGCTTATTATAATTGATACAGAAGAAATACAATCTTTTGAGGAGCAGGGTGGTTAACGGCTTAATAAATCAATTTATAATTCTTCGTAAATATTTTTTGCAGATATGACGAAAATATTTTCTTCTCTTTCATTTACACTAAAAACAGAAAAATAATCGGAGTTGCTTAATGCTGAATTATGTTTGGCTTGGTTTAATTGTTCTTGGTATTGGTTCCGCGATCACAATAGACATCATGAACCAATCCGAAAATAAATTCAGGAATGATGAACCACTTCCCGTTACAATCACATTTAATCAGCCTTTCCAAAAAAACATAGAAAAAAGTTATGATGTTAATCTAAAAGTTAGCAGTGCAAGCTTTAACAAATTATATGACGACAGCATAAAAAACGATTTGCTATTTCCAGCAAAGATTTCAACACAGAAAAAAGAAAATAAAATTAGTCTATATTTCAAAGTCGATAAATCAAGCCCGAAACTCTGGAAAGAAATGGCTAAAGTAACTGGTGAAGAAGATGATCTTACTGGCAATGTTGTAATTAATAGCGTGGAATCTGATAGTATTGCCTCAGCAAATATTTTTGTGGAAAAAATTTCATTTGTAAAATTAAAAGAAGTAACTAATTCTGCTTTAGACTATGCCGGCATAGCTGTTAATATTTCCTTAGGTTTAATCGGAATTATGGCTCTTTGGCTTGGTGTTATGAAAGTGGCCGAAGATGCCGGTCTTATTGCAATAATAGCAAACTGGTTAAAGCCAATTACAACAAGATTATTTCCTGATGTCCCTCACGACCATCCAGCGATGGGTTCGATAATTATGAATATTTCAGCAAATATGCTTGGGCTTGGTAATGCGGCAACCCCATTTGGTTTAAAAGCCATGGAGGAATTAGATAAACTGAATCCGGATAAAGGTACGGCAACTAATGCGATGTGTACTTTTTTAACCATAAACACCGCCGGGTTAACTTTAATTCCAGCAACTGCAATTGCGGTTCGTGCAGCAGCAGGCAGTTCGGAACCGGCAATAATTATTGGTACATCTATATTCGGGGCTGTTTGTGCTACCACAGCTGGATTAGTTTCGGTTAAGATTCTTGAAAAATTTCCAATTAAAAAAGGCGAATTTGGTAACTGGCTTCAAAGCAATGTTAAAGCATTTTTTATTTTTCTTGGTTTAGTCGCCTTGGCTTCAATTATAATTTTTACCGGAATCGGCAAGTTATTCGGTTCGGTTTTTAGTTTTGTAACACCAGATTTATTTAAAAGCATTATTCAATTCTTTTCTATAATTGCAATTCCATTTTTAATTATTGTTTTTATTGGATATGGTGCATTTAAAAAAGTTAAAGTGTATGAACAATTTGTCGAAGGTGCCAAAGATGGATTTCAAGTTGCCGTAAAAATTATACCTTACCTAGTTGCAATGTTGGTAGCTATCGGTATTTTTAGAGCGGGCGGAGCAATGGACGGTTTGATATATATAATTCGTCCAATTACAAATTTTATAGGCATGCCTGCAGAAGCTCTGCCAATGGCCTTGATGAGGCCTCTATCAGGAAGCGGCTCATTGGGAATCATGGCTGAAATCATTTCTGTCCACGGGCCAGATTCATTTATTGGTATTTTAGTATCCACTTTTTTTGGCAGTACTGAAACAACCTTTTATGTATTAGCAGTGTATTTTGGAGCTATAAATATAAAAAATACACGCCACGCATTACCTGCCGGACTTATTGCTGATGTTTCCGGAATTTTAGGGGCATTATTTATTGTTAAATTATTATTTGGTTAGAGAGTAAATAAATTGAGAGTCTTTATCACAGGAAACATACCTGATTGTGCAGAAGATCTTTTAAAGAAGAATCGCATTGCCGTTTTAAAATATTCAAAAGATAAACCGATTTCTAAAAAAGAGCTTCTAAAAAACATCAAAGATATTGACGGTGTGATTTCTTTATTAACTGATAAAATTGATAAAGAAATTATTGATGAAATGAATAAATGTAAAATTATTGCTAACTATGCCGTTGGATTTAATAACATTGATGTTTCATATGCAAAGAGTAAAAATATAGTTGTAACAAATACGCCTGATGTTTTAACAGACGCTACCGCAGACCTGGCAATTACTTTAGCACTTGCCTGTGCAAGAAAAGTAATGGAAGGAGAGAAGTTTATTCGTAAGAATAAATTTACAGGGTGGAAACCAAGATTATTACTCGGAGTAGAACTTAAAAATAAAACTTTTGGAATTTTAGGTGCTGGGAGAATTGGAACCGCAACGGCTTTGCGGGCATCTGCCTTCGGAACGAATATTGTTTATTGTTCGAGAAGAAAGAATGATTTGCTGGAAAAGAAAACCGGGGCAAAAAAAGTATCGTTAAATAATTTATTAAAAAATTCTGATTTTTTGTCACTTCATGTCCCTTTAAATAAAGAAACGAAGTATCTGTTAAATAAAGAGAAATTAAATCTTCTGAAGAAGAGCGCTATATTGATAAATACTGCTAGGGGCGAAATTGTTGAAGAGAAGGCATTAATAGAGCTATTAAGGAATAAGAAAATTTTTGCTGCAGGACTGGATGTATATGAAAATGAACCAAATATAAATCCTCAATTATTAAAATTGGATAATGTTATTTTATTACCTCATCTTGGTAGTGCAACTGAGGACACCAGAAATAATATGGCCATTTTGGCAGCCAAAAATATTTTTGCAGTTTTATCGGGAAAAAAACCGTTGACCGCGATTTAACCATTTAAAAAAGGGGTTTCTTATTAAATTCTAATAAACCAGAAACAAACAAATTATCTTTTAGTTGAAACTCAAAAGCCTATTAGGTAGATTTAATTAATAATTAAAAAAAAAGTATTATGATAATCGGCATACCAAAAGAAAATCTTAATGAAGAATTAAGAATAGCATTAGCTCCGGCAGGTGTGGATTCTCTTGTACGGTCCGGGCATACAATCTATTTACAAAGTGGCGCTGGTGAAGGTAGCCATTTTAGTGATCAGGATTATATAAAGACAGGCGCAACAATTGTGTATACTGCGGAAGAAATCTATAAGCGCGCTGAATTAATTGTAAAGGTTACACCCGTTAAAGAATCTGAAGTTGACCTATTGATGGAAAATCAAATTTTGTTTTCATCACTTCACCTCGCAGTAGGAAAAAGAGATACTATAAAAAAACTACTGCAAAAGAAAATAATTGCTATAGGTTACGAGTTAATAGAAAAAGATGACCAGCTCCCGGTTTTACATTCAATGAGTGAAATTGCTGGACCTTTATCAATACAGCTAGCAGAGCGTTACCTTGAAAGCTATAGAGAAGGCGGAAGAGGTATTTTGTTAGGTGGTATTCCTGGTGTAGCTCCTGCGGCGGTTGTAATTCTTGGTGCCGGTGTAGTTGGAACTACGGCAGCAAGAGCGGCTATTGGAAGAGGCGCACAAGTTATTGTTATAGATAAAGATTTGGATAGACTAAGAAAAATTGATTCCTTATTTAGAAAAAGGATTACCACTGTTATGGCAAATCCTTATACGATTACGCGTGGAGTAAAATTTGCAGATGTACTAATTGGTGCGGTATTAATTAAAGGCGAAAAAACTCCTCATCTGGTTACCGAAGAAATGGTTAAAGGAATGAAAAAAGGTTCTGTAATTATTGATGTTTCAATTGATCAGGGAGGCTGCATTGAAACAAGCAGGGTAACAACGCTAGCTGATCCAGTATTTAAAGTGCATGACGTTATTCATTATTGCGTTCCAAATATGCCTGCAATTGTTTCCAGAACCGCAAGTTACGGTTTAAACAATGCTTCATTGCCTTATATTCAAAATATTGCCGACAACGGTATTGTAAACTCTTTAATGGGAGATGCTGGATTTGCAAAAGGTGTTTGTACTTATCAGGGATATTGCTCCAATGAAGCAATTGCGAATATTTTTGACCTTGAATACAGAAAGCTTAGAATATTTTCCACAAATTAATATTAGAATTAGAATTGTAATACTTTTATGACCGGAACAAATGAAATAGAAATGCGTGAAAATCTTTCTTCAAATATATTAACACTATATAAACAGAAAGTTGTTTCGGCAGAAGAAGCAGTCCGATCTGTAAAATCAAATGATAAAATTTTAGTTCATTCCAATTGTGCTTTCCCATCAACAACTATCGAAGCATTAGTTAAAAGAAAAGATGAATTGGTTGACGTTTCAATTTATCATGCATTAGCTGTTGGCAATCTGCCTTATTTGTCAGAAGATATGAAGAATAGTTTTACCCATTATGCATTTTTTATTGGCCCAAACAGCCGGAAAGCAGTTCAAGAAGGCCGGGCAGAATTTATTCCGATTTTCCTTTCTGAGGTTCCACTCTTATTTATCTCAGGAGCAATTAAACTTGATGTTGCTATCATACATGTTTCTCCGCCGGATGTACATGGTTTTTGCAGTTACGGTGTTGAGGTAGGACTTACAAAAGCCGGGGCCGAACGGGCAAAAATTATAATTGCGCAAGTGAATAGCAAAATGCCAAGAACACTAGGCAACAGCTTTATTCATGTGAGTAAGATAGATTATATAATTGAAGTGAATGAAGAAATAAATGAACTTACTGAATTTGATAAGACAATTAGTGATGAAGAAAAAAATACATATAACCTCATAGGCAAAAATGTTGCTTCTTTAATTGAAGATGAATCCACTCTTCAACTTGGAATTGGTGCAATTCCAAATTCAGTTTTACAATTTTTACTTGATAAAAAAGACCTTGGGGTTCATAGCGAGCTTTTTTCGGATGGTGTAATTGATTTAATTGAAAAAGGAGTAATTACCAACGAGAAAAAAACTTTGCATCCTGGGAAAGTAATAGCTGGATTCGTTTTGGGTTCTAAAAAACTTTATCATTTCATTGATAACAATCCCATATTCGAATTCCACAGTCAGGAATATGTTAATGATCCATTTATCATCGCAAAGAATGACAAGATGGTTGCTATAAATTCAGCCATTGAAGTTGATATTACTGGGCAAGTTTGTGCTGATTCTATCGGAGATAGAATGTACAGCGGTTTTGGCGGGCAATTGGATTTTATAAGAGGAGCATCGCGTTCAAAAGATGGAAAACCAATTATTGCATTACCAGCAACAACAAAAAATCAAGATATTTCAAGAATTGTTATTCAATTAAAGTCAGGTGCTGGCGTAGTTACAACCAAAGGAGATGTGCATTACATCGTTACTGAGTTTGGAATTGCCCGGCTTTATGGAAAAACCATTAGAGAAAGAGTACAAGAATTAATTAACGTGGCTCATCCGAAATTTAGGGAAGAGCTTCAGAAATCTGCTCACGAAAAATCTTATTTATAAAATTAGTTTTATGATTGCTGTTATCGGAGATATACATGGCTGCTTCAATACACTTAAAGAGCTGGTTAGTAGAATTAAGGAAAAGTATACTGACATAAAAATATATTCTGTTGGGGATTTGGTTGATAGAGGCAATTTTAGCTATGAAGTTTTAGATTTTGTTATGGAAGAGAATATAAAATTTACTTGTGGTAACCACGATATCATGTTTTATTATTTTGTCAAGTTTCCCGAACATCCTTTAGCAAAAATTTGGTTGTATAACGGTTCAGAAAATACAGTTACGTCCTACAGGGATAGATTCGAAAGGATTGATGCACATCTTGATGAGATTGGAAAAGCCCCCTTATTTTTAAATCATGAAGACTGTTTTATTTCACATGCAGGCGTTTCAAAGTATTTCAAATTTAAATTGCCTTCTCCGATACTAGAGAATTTAGATGAACTTGAAGCCATTATGAAAGATCAAATTTCGAACGAGCATGGGATTTTATGGACTAGAGATGAACTCATTGATCTTGGAAAACTACAAGTTGTCGGTCATACTCGGAAAGAAAATGTGTTAATCAACAGATCAAATAATACTGCATATATAGATACATCAGCGTATACCGCAAATAAGTTAAGTGCAATTATAGTTGAAAACAGTGAGATAATTGATCAAATTTCAGTTCCAACATTTGAAGTGGATATTATATAGATTTAAGAAGAATTTCGATTAACGTTTTATAATGAAAAGTATAAATAAAAATAGATATAAAGTAGTAGATTTCTTGAGTGAGGAATTTTATGCTCTGCTGACTGCTCTAGTAAATGAAAATGATAATGAAAAAAATAAATTAGTGTTCTTGTCTCCCGAAGCAGAAGCGAAACAAATGGCAGTCGAAATTTTACAAGAAAGATTGGGTAAAAGGATTCAAAGGATTGATTTGCGAGGTATTAAAAGTGAATATATAGGTGAAACTGAAAAAAACTTAGATAGGATATTTAATAAAGCCGAAGTTTCCAACACTATCCTTCTTTTTGATGAAGCAGATTCATTGTTTAGTAAAAAATCAATAAATAAATATGGATATGAAGAACAAAAATATCTCTTATCCAAGATAGAACAATCTCATAAGCTTTTAATATTAGTTATTTATGAAATTGAGAATTTAGAGATTTTACAATCAAAAGTTAATATAATTATTAGATTCCCATATTTCACGACCATGTTACGTAAGCTTTTCGAAAAATTTAAACAAAAAAAATATATCCCTGAAAAAGATGGAAAGTTTAAACCTGCAACCGAAACAAAAATTGGATTGACTTCTTTTAATTAGTTTTTATAAGTGCAAAAAATATTCTCCTTTTTTGATTTGCTTTTTCACTTTTTTAATGAGAATTAACGAATTAGGCAAGCAATAAATGCAAAATTCAATAGCTGATTCTTTTTTATATGTTAAAGGCCGAAAAAATTTCGTACCTTTACGGAATTATTTAAATGATCTTGAGACTTCTCTCATAAATTTTTAGTAAAAATTTTATTACCTTAATGGCGTTTGAAAAATTTTTCAAATACGGAATTTTTTACCATATATTTGGCAAAAAATATTTACTAGTTGCTATTTTTAGCTTTCTTATAGTTTTCGGATGTGAGGCTCCACGAGACAATCCATTGGATCCTACAAATCCAAACAATGCAAAAAAAGGAACTATTGAAGGCACAGTTCAGTCCTTTAGCCTTCCTTATGTTGGAATAAATGAAGTAAATGTTTTTTGGGAAAAAGGTAATGTTTTTGTAAAGACTGATACGTCAGGAAGCTTTACAATTTTAAATGTTGAACCGGTAAACGGCCCGTTGATTTTTATCAAACAAGGTTACAATCCCGATACTATAAATGTGGTTTGGGGTAACTCTAAAAGTTTAAGTTACACCATTAACCTAAATCAATTACCGGTTTTAGATAGTATCGCAATTTATACATCGGTTATTAATAATAGTAATCAGCCTTCTCAAAATTTTGAATTAACAATAACGGCAAAAATTATTGATCCAGATAAAGATATTGACTCGGTTTACGTTTCAAATTCTTTCTTAAACCTTAATAACGGACTTGAATATAATTTGACTGATAAAGTATATCAAACTACTTTAAATATCGACACACTTGGTATTTCAGATTTGGAGCAAACAATTGGATTGGATTTCCAAATTAATGCCATAGATATTTTTAATAAAACACACTTTATTGGCAGTGGGAAAGTTACTCGTGTAATTAAAAATGAGGTTCAGCTTTTGCAGCCAGCGGGAAACTCACCTGTTGATACTTTACCAATTTTTAAATGGCAAAAATTTGATGCAGGTTATACTTATCATTATATGCTTGAAGCATACACAAATGATCTTGCCAATGCACAATTGGTTTTTAGGGTAGATAATTTACCGCCCGACTCGTTATCGTATAGCGTAAAAAAGCCACTTTCAAAAAGAGACTATTATTGGGTAGTTTGGGCTGTAGATAGATTTAAGAACCGATCTAGATCAAAACCACTGATTTTTATTGTGCAATAGTATAGTTTATTCTTTTTATTAATAATAAAATAGTTACCAATGACGATTAAAGAACAAGAAAACATTGAAAATGTTCGCTTAATATCTAAAGAACAATTTGAAACTCTTTATCAAATTAGCCAGACTCTAAATACTGCTGTTTTTCAGGATACTTTGATAGAAGAAACTTTAGATCTTATAATTAAAGTGATAAATGCTGAACGAGGCTTATTTGTAAAGCACCACGAACAGAACAACAGCTTCAGCATTATTGCTGCAAGGAATATCGATCAGCAGAATATTGACGACCTTTCGACCTTTTCATCTGGTATATTGAAAAAGGTAATTGATACTAAAGAACCCTGCTTGTATCATGACGTTCAAAGTGACCCTAACATTTCTCAATTTGAAAGTATTCAACTTCACAATATTAAATCTGTACTTGGGGTACCCATTTTAAATGATAATAAAATTTGGGGTGTTATCCTCGTCGATAGTCGATTTAATAGGAAAGAATTTTCTGAAGAAAATCTTGTTTTTTTAGATTTTTTCTCTAATCTCGTTTCACTAGCTTTAGAAAAAATTATCAGAATTGAAGAAATTCAAAATGAAAATGAAATTTTAAGAAATCAGCTTCAATCAGTAAAAAAGATTCCAGAGCTGATTGGCGATAGCCATGCCATGCAAAATCTTGCCGTTTTAGTTCATAAAGTGGCTAGAACTGATGCAACTGTACTGTTATTAGGTGAAAGCGGAACAGGTAAAGAATTAGTTGCACGCGCAATTCATGATTTAAGCCCAAGAAATTCTAAACCTTATCTAGGTCAATTTTGTGGTTCAATTCCTGATACTTTATTAGAGAGTGAATTATTTGGTTATAAGAGAGGTGCTTTTACCGGGGCAAATAATGACAAAAAAGGATTATTTGAAGTTGCCACTAACGGTACTTTTTTCCTGGATGAAATTGCGGATATCTCTTTAGCCTTACAAGCAAAACTTTTAAGAGTTCTACAGAACCGCGAAATAATGCGGTTGGGTGACACTCAATTAATTAAAGTTGATGTAAGGGTAATTGCGGCCACAAATAAAGATTTGAAACAACTTGTGAAGGATGGTAATTTTAGAGAAGATCTTTTTTATCGTTTAAATGTATTTCCAATTAAAATACCACCTTTACGAGACAGACGAGGTGATATTCCCTTATTGGCAAAGTATTTTATCAAAAAATTTTCTAATGATGATGTTCATATTTCTGCCCCAGCATTGAAGATGCTGGAAGATTACTCTTGGCCCGGAAACGTGAGGCAATTGGAAAATGTATTACAACGCGCACTTATCCTTTGTAATAATTACAAACTGCTTCCTGAACACATAATAATTGAAGATGATTCTGACGAAATAAATTTTAACGGTACATTAAAAGAATTTGAAAAATTTATTTTAGTTAAGCGTCTGAAAGAGTTTGATAATAATAGAACTTTAACTGCTAAATCATTGGGAGTCTCAGTAAGATGGGTTCAACTAAAGCTTAAAGAAATGGAACATGAATAAGTAATTACTTTATGTCGTATACTTCTATCGAAATATTGTTTGATAAATTTGAAATTATTGAGACATTAAAAAAGGATTCTCATACTTCAGTTTATTTAGCCAATCATATATATCTTGGGAAGAAGATAATACTAAAGACCCTGAAAATCGATGAACAAATTGAAAAAACCCTTCTTGATAGATTTAAACGTGAAGCTCAAATATTAGCTAAGTTAGATCACCCCAATCTTATTAAAGTTTTTGATTTTGGTAATTTTGAAGACTATTTCTATATATCCTTTGAGTATTTTCAAAGTAAAAATGTAAGAGATATAATTAGAAATAATAACTTATCAAAGGATGAAAAAAGAAATCTTCTAATTCAGCTTTTGGAAGCTTTACACGTAGCACATCAAATTAGTATTATTCATAGGGATATTAAACCGGCAAACATACTTGTTAATTCCAGGATGCAGCTTAAGATTGTAGATTTTGGTCTAGCATTTGCTTTGAATGATAATAACCTAACTCATAAATCTACAATCGTAGGGACACCAAGCTACATGTCTCCTGAACAAATAAGAGGAGAAGCTTTATCTCCACAGACTGATTTATTTGCTGCAGGCACAGTAGCCCTTGAACTGTTCACTTCTCGTAATCCGTTTCTGGGCAAAAACATAAATGAAACTGTAAACAATATTTTAAATTTTGAAGAAGATTCTATTTTAAAAGAAACGGCTTTACTAGATGAAGATGTTCAGAAAGCAATCCGTTCGATGCTTAGAAAAAGCACAAACAAAAGAGCAAAAACTGCTCTGGAAGTTTTAAATATTCTAGGGGTTGATAAAAATTCTATCCAAGGCCTATCTTCTATATCCGATGATGAGCTTGTAAAATATGTTCTAAAAAATTCCAAAATCACTAAAAAGATTTTAGCTGTTTTGCTTCCAATAGTACTTATTCTGTTTGCAGCGGGTGTCTGGTTTTATAACAGCGGCATGAAGAACGAAACAGCACCATCTAATGCAGGAATTAGTGATTCAAAAGCATTTTTTAATTTAGTTTCGCCAGATGAGGGATATGTTTTTTACGATAAAAAACTTTACGGAAAAGCTCCGCCAACAATTATAAACAAAGACAATGAACTTGCAGGAAGGTTTTTTGTGGACGCCAAACCGTGGGTTGATGTTTATATTAATGGTAAAAAAGTCGATACTACACCTCTTACAAATTACATTCAGCTTAAACCAGGAAAGTATTCTCTTAAACTTGTTAATCCCCGGTATCCGGCTTATACAAGAAGAATAACCATCTCGAATGATAAAATCGAAACATTTAAAATTGATTTTGATGAATTAGTCGGATTTTTGGACTGTAAAATTAATCCATGGGGCAAAGTGTACGTTGACGGTGAGGACAAAGGTACTACACCATTTCGAGAACCTATTTTTCTATTCCCCGGCACTCACATGCTTAAAGTTACTTCTACTCAATTCCCAGATTACGAACAAAAGATTAGAATTTCTGCAAGGGATACATTACAATTTAAACTAAATTTTGAAGAATTAAATAAAGATACACAGGATACATCTCAAGAATAAATCCTATTTTTTGATTAAAAGTTTTTTAAATTTAGGTATGCAAAAATGTTTTATCTTCTTATTTGCTATAAATTTAGTTTGTGCAACGATAATTAACGCACAAGTTAAAACAAATACTCAGAAATCCCTTTCTGGAGATACTACACTAAATATTAATTCAAAAGCAAACTTAGTTCAGCCTGTTCAAACAGACTCGCTTAACAATTCTTACAAAGATTCATTGAAAAGCATTCAGAAGAAATTTGAAAACTTTGAGTACGGAGAAGTAATTAAAGAAGCAAATAAGTTGTTAATCAATAGAAATCAGATGCTGACCTCTGATCTTTTTGAAGTATTAAGAATGAAGGGTATTTCACATTTTTCCTTATCAGAAGATGAACCGGCAAAGAATAGTTTTCTTGAGATTTTGAAAATTGACACATCTTATGTTTTAGATTCATTAAAAACTTCACCTAAAATCATTTCATTCTTTAATAATGTTAAAAAAACTTATCTTGGACAGTTGTCAAATAAAACTGCTCAAGAAGTATTAAGAATTGACACAGTTTATGTAACAGATCCATTAAAAGTACAACAAATTGAAAATAGCTTAAAAACTTCTGCAATGCTTTCTATAATCTACCCTGGCGTTGGACATTTATATGATGGGCAAAAAACAAAAGGCTGGGTGCTAACATCTCTTACCACGATTGCGGTGGCTTCATCAGCATATTTTTATTTTGATGCCAACAAAAAGAAGACTAGATACCTTGATGAAAAAAATCCGGCTTATTTTGACTCTAGATATTCGGATTATAATAAATCTTATAAATTTAGAAACTACTCAATAATCGCTTTAGGGGTAGTTTGGTTGTACAGTCAATTGGATTTATTGTTTTTTTCTAATAGCCGAAATGTGAAAAATGTTATTGCGGAAAAATCTTCCTTTAAAATCGACCCGATTAATGGATTAAGATTAGATTTTGGACTTAGTTTTTAATGTATTTTTAATTTATTTTAATATTACTACAAATCTTTTTCATATTACCCCCTAAATTCTTCGTAGTTTATAATCATTTTAAGTGAAAAAACATCTAAAAAAGGACAAATAACACATGGCATAATTGTAGTGCATATATGTAATGGGTCAATAGGTTTAATTAAATTCTTTATGTGTTATGTTAACTAGCTTAAAAATGAATCAAATAGTTGATAAAAAAGAAAACGATACAATTGAAGAAATTAAGTATTACATTGATTCGTTTAATGATCGTGAATTATCTTATGAAGAAGACTTGAAAACTATTATTTATTTAAAGTTAAAATTGAACAAGACTGAAGTGAAATCTAATCTAATCAAATCTTACCAAGAAAAATTCTATTCTGTATACGAAAGATTCTATCTTACACTTATCTAAAATTATTTTAGGTGCTTTGTGCAAGACGAAGAGATTGAAAAATTAAGGCAAATTAATAGAGATGAGCTTTTTGAAAGGTGTAAAAAATTGAATCTTCCGGTCTTCGAAAATGATGATTTAGAATTACTCCAAATATTGTATTATGCCACAATTGAGAACCAAACGGATTTTTCTCAGCAGTTTCCCGAAAAATCATCAAACTGAAAACGCGGAAAAATTTTAGCTATCTACGAATTAAATGCACATCGTTTTATCGAAATATTATAAAACGGTTGAATAACCTTAATTTTTATTGGCATCTATTTTGGCATTCAATATATGCTATTCTTTGCTTAAAATAATGTTATCTGAGGGCTCTAAGTGTTAGAAAATACGTTTTCTAAAAAGTATGTCAAATTTTGCTGCATTGTTATATTTCTATGTTTTCTGCTGTTGCTGGGCTGCGATAAGGAAAATGAAGAAGAATTACCAGTTGCATCTTATCCAATTAAAACAGCCAATATTGAAGGAAAAGTAATAGGTACCGGGGGTTATTCAAACCTAGCAAATTCCAACATTTATGGAGCTGCTGTCAATTTAAATGAAATCAATACCGACGGATCAGTTCATACTGTCTCCAACAAAAGTGTTACTACCGATGCTAATGGAAT
Organism: uncultured Ignavibacteriaceae bacterium; assembly: GCA_964600655.1. GTDB lineage: Bacteria > Bacteroidota > Ignavibacteria > Ignavibacteriales > Ignavibacteriaceae > CAVSWT01. The sequence goes on along the minus strand of CAZRMA010000018.1, from coordinate 6,827 downwards.
TTTTCATTCTGCATTAGAATATTCCGGTGCGAATAAAATTTTAGTAACTGCTTCAAGCGGCAGCAAAACTTGGAAGTCAATAATTAATAATGATGTAAAAAATGGTTTAACTTATTATGTTCAGCCTCTTAATGATGAAAGCACAATTGAAGTCGAAGTTTATATTGAAGCATTAAAAAATAAATTTACGAATGTTTTATACCCTGATATCTCAGTTTTCATTGATGAAACTATTGCAGAAAAAGTGATTCAAAAAATTGTAACTCCCGTCCAAATAGCTTCAGCAATTAACGATGTTAAAAAGATTGAAACTTCTGCCATTCTGAATAAGCAATTCGTTTTGATGCAGGTGGACATTGAAAAATTAAATAGTTCAATTTCATTTGCACAATCATTACTTGAAAGAAATCTTTATTATTCAAAAAATCAAAGTGACTACGATGCTGCATTTGCATCTTTTTATGAGTCAATAGTTTCTTCTTATATTACTTCCGGTTTACAACCTGAAATTTTTTATAAGATATTAGAAATAGCACACAGAACCCTATTGAGAAGTATCGCAGGCTTTGATGAGCCAACCAGAATTGAAATTGAAAAAAGAGCTTCACAAGTTAGAGCATATGTTTTGAATTATGCTGTCCAGTCAATGTTTAACCAGCTTGATCCGGATCTCCAAATGTATAAAGAAATAGTTAATGCGGGTGGAAAACTATTTATATCAATCAATCAATCTAAAACTCACAGTGAAATTATAGAAAACTTTGCAGAGTATCATGCAGAGGCATTAAACGCAATAAGCAAATTACTGGGCGTTAGATCTGATGTAATAAAAACTCTTGATAAAAATCTCGATGGTTTGAAAGCCAGGTTAATTACTTCTGTAAATAATGAGACTTCAAATGATTCTTTAATAAACGAATATCTAATTTTTTTTTCGGAAGCTGAGGCAATAATAACTCAGTCAATTAATAATGATGACAATCAAGTTAAGATTTCGGCAGATATTTTAGTACTATTGAACATGCAATTTTAATGCTTAATTAAATTTCATTCACATCTATTTGATTCACATCTTCGAATGTAATTGTTGAAAGGTCTTCATCCTTTAAGTTATACAGCGTTAGTACTCTTTCCTCCTGGTTACTGATTGCTTTATATAAAATATTTTTTACCGATCTTGCGTTAGCTGCGATGGGCAGACGGAGGGGGGGCGCGGCTAAGATTGCCGTACTT
>CAZRMA010000018.1:0-5584 GCA_964600655.1 uncultured Ignavibacteriaceae bacterium | reverse complement strand
TGCGTTTCCAAAATTTTTATCCCTCGAATTATAAAGTCTTGTAAAAATATCAAGTAAAAGCTGCCACGCACCTTCATCAAGTTGATAACTATTTTTATTGGTAATATATAGCGCAATTTCCAACATCTGTCTAGGCGTATAATCTTCAAATGAAAAATAATTTGTAAAACTATTTTTTAGTAGAGGATATATTTCCAAAAAATCTTTCATTTCCTCGGAATTTCCCGAAAGAATGACTATTAATTTGTGATCATAATTTTCAATATTCGTAATTAAAGTGTTGATTACTTCCTGCCCATAATCTGAATAGCCTTTGGAAAGGGAAGGGAAGTTACTTATTAATAAAATTCCGCCTAAAGCTTGTTCTATAATTGACTGGGTCTTCTCCGAAGTATGGCCTTGATAAGTTCCTATTAAAGCTGTTCTGTCAATCTCTACAAGATGTCCTTTTTCAAGAATTCCCATTTCCTTATATACTTTGCTCAGCAGCCTGGCAACGGTTGTTTTTCCTGTCCCAGGGTTTGCCAGAAAAATGGAATGCAAACTTTTGGGAATTACTTTCAATCCCCTTTCCTCTCGCATCTTTGCTACTTTTAAGCTGCTTACTAATTTATTTGTTGTTTTCTTTACAGATTCTAATCCAGTTAAGCTAGAAAGTTCATTTAAATATTTATCTATAAGTTCAGGGTTGGCTTTTGGTTTTTCCTGCTCTTTAATTTCTTCGGAAGAAATATATTCTCTGACCTCATTTACAGTAATAACTTTTGTATTTTTATTTTTATCAGAACCAATGTTGTCAGCTAATTGAAGGAAATGATTTTTTATACTCTCCTCTACAAGGGATCGCACCAGACGTGCGTTGCCAAAATTCTTACCTCTGTTTTTATAAATACTATAATAATAATTAAGCAATTGCTCGCTGGCATCTTCATCAATGGAATAAGATTTTTCTTCAAAATTATTTCTCGTAATTGTTAACAGTTCTTGTGGTGAATAATCTTCAAAAAATAATTTTTTTGAGAACCTTGACTCAAGGCCGGGATTACTATTTATAAAATTATTCATTTCGTCAGTATATCCGGCGGCAATCACAATAAACTTTCCGCGGTCATCCTCCATACGTTTTAATAAAGTATCTATAGATTCAGCGCCGAAATCAGAATCACTTGAGTTACCTTTTTTTACAAGGGAATAAGCCTCATCAATAAATAAAGTACCGCCGATTGATTTATCAATAATAGTACTTGTTTTTTGAGCAGTTTGGCCTACATAGCTTCCCACCAAACCCTGTCTATCGGTTTCAACCAAATGCCCTTTTGGAAGAATGCCCAGGGCGGAATAAATTTCACTGAACAATCTTGCTACTGTAGTTTTTCCCGTTCCCGGGTTGCCCATAAATAGGAAGTGAGAAGAAAACAATTCCTGTAAATTATCGTCGCCTTCTTTGTGAAGCCTGGCAAGTTTAACAATTTCATTAATTTCTTTTTTAACTAAATCCAGTCCAATCATGTTGTTCAATTTTGAAAGTGCTTTTGACAAAAGTTCTTCATCAATTTCTAGCTTGAATATTTTGGATTTTGAAGAATCAATAACCGCAACTATGTCTTCCATTGTAATTGTAGCCATTTTCTCTTTTGATTTATCGACGCCTTTCAATTTCAAATATCGTTTGCCAAGTTGAATTTTTGCATCATTAAAAATATTTTTTACTAAGCGTGCATTACCGAATGATTTATCTCTTTTTCGATATAGTTGTGTAAATTCTTTTTTCAATAATTCAGCCGCATCTTCAGCAATAGAATAATCTTCTTGTGCGGCAAATTTTTTGAGTATTTCTACAAGTTCATCCGGATTATAATCTTCGAATTCGAAGAAATGAGTAAAGCGTGATTTTAGTCCCGGGTTTGAATTTATAAAGCTGTTCATTTCTTCTGGGTATCCAGCTGTAATAACCACAAAATTATTAGTTTCATCTTCCATTCTTTTTAATAAAAGATCAATCGCTTCCTGTCCAAAATCCTGGCTGCTTCCATCTTTCTTTAAAGTGTAAGCCTCATCAATAAACAGTATGCCGCCAAGAGCTTCCTTAATTATTTTATCGGTCTTTTGTGCCGTTTCTCCAACATACTGACCAACAAGCATTGAACGATCAACCTCAATTACATGTCCTCTTTTAACAAACTCAATCTCTTTTAATATTTTCCCAAGCAGCCTGGCAACAGTAGTTTTACCTGTTCCAGGATTTCCAAGAAAAACACAATGAAACGATATTTGCTCCTGAGTTTTTAATCCTAGTTTTTTACGTTCATTTAAAAATTTTAAATAATCAACAAAGTCTTTTAACGGCTGTTTTATACTATCAAGACCAACATAACTATTAAGAATTGATAACAGGTCATCAATGCTTTGGGACTCGGATTCATTTTTATTAACTTCAAAAATAGTTTGGGAACTTCCTGAATGTGATTTTATTTTTTCGGTTTTTGCAGGATAATTTTCTTCTTCTTCAAAATTTATAATTTCATATTCACCAATAATAAACGAGCTGGAACACACCTTGTAGAAATCGAGATAAACATCAACATAACCGGTACCATCTTTCCAGAAGCCTTTTGAATCGGAGCCCCAGCTTTCAATAAAATTTACAATTCTCTCTCCTTTTTTTAATTCGAGAGAAAAAGTATGATTACCGATTTCATCTCCATTCAAAAACCAGGTTACAGAACCTTCAACAATCATATCTTTATTCCCAAAGAATGGATTGTCAATACTAATTTCAACCCCTATGTAGCGAATGATTTGCGAATTAAATTGAAGCAGGAAGACTTTTTTTTCTGTTTGTAAAAATTCTAAGTAATCGAAAGTCTTTGCAGTGTATATTTTAAACAGTTTGTTGTCAAAAACTTTTAACCCGGAATTGGATGAAAGTGAATAAATTTTATCCAATTCATTTTTACCTTCAATTGAAAAATTTTCTGCATTCGAGAAAGAATTGATTTTGGTGCTGATATTTTGGAATCTAAAATTGTCCACAAATTCATTTCTATATTCTGCAATTTTAGTGGAAGCAATTCTTATTTGATACATCGCTGCCAGTGCTTCAATTTCCAATAATTTTGCATGCTGATGTTCATGACTTAAGTTTTGATTATTTATAATTTGTTTTGCTGCCCAATGAGTGAACCAAAATTCTTTTTCCTTAAATGCCGATTGTGCATAAGGGAGGAATGATTTTATTTCCGATTTTTCAACTTTGAAAACATCATCATCGTATCCTAATACTATTTTAAATAAGTCTTTTACATTTGATAATTTTTTAAAAAGATTTTCCTCGGAATTAATTTGTAATGCTTTTTCAATTTCTTCCAACCCTTCAAAATAACGTTCAAGCCCTGCCAAAGCCCGCGCTTTATTTAAATACGCCCATTGAAGTTTGCTGGTATTGTTATTAATTACATAAGTTAGATCTGACAATGCCCCTTCATAGATGCTCATCCGCATTAAAAAATATCCGCGGTATAATTTTGTTGTAATATCATCATCACTAATTTGAACAGCTAAATTTGAAAGTTCCAAAGCTTGATTTAAATTGCCGTTTTCAAGATTTGCCCAGGCTAAATATATTATCGCTTTTGAGTCGTAGGGTTTTTGATCATAAACTTTATTTGCCGCAGTAAGCGCCATTTTGTAGCGCCCATTATTTAAATGAGAATCTACCTCTTCAAGTAATTCGTCAAATTCTTCTCCGCTCAATCTATCTCCAATTTTGATAATCAACTAAAATCAACGTTTACCAATATAATAAATCTTAAAGAAGCTATGAAGATGTATAAAGGGTAATTTTTTATGGCAATAAAAAAGGCGGGAATAAATCCCGCCCTTAAAATTAGTTCAAATAACTTTTTGAACTTTGATTGTCAGAATGAGTATTAATACATTCCGCCCATATCACCCATGCCGCCGCCTGGCATTGGAGGCATAGCAGGTTCTTTTTCTTTTTTCTCAAATACAACAGCTTCGGTTGTAATTAACAAAGAAACTACAGATGCAGCATTTTCCAATGCAGTTCTTGTAACTTTAGTCGGATCAATTACTCCAGCCTTAATTAAGTTTTCATAAGTTTCTGTTGCTGCGTTAAATCCAAAATCATCTTTTCCGTTTTTAACTTTTTCAAGAACTACAGAACCTTCAATTCCGGCATTATCAACAATTTGTCTTAACGGCTCTTCAAGAGCTTTTTGAACTAACTTAACACCTGTTGTTTGATCTGGATTATCACCTTTAACTTTATCAAGAATTGCAATCGCTCTTACAAAAGCTACACCGCCACCTGCAACAATACCTTCTTCAACTGCTGCACGGGTTGCATGTAAAGCATCTTCCACTCTTGCTTTTTTCTCTTTCATTTCGACTTCAGTAGATGCTCCGATTTTTAGTACGGCAACACCACCGGAAAGCTTTGCTAATCTTTCTTGTAATTTTTCTTTATCGTAATCTGAAGTTGTTTTGTCAATCTGAGCTTTTATTTCATTTATTCTTTTCTTGATATCTTCTGTCTTGCCAGCGCCTTCAACAATTGTAGTATTATCTTTATCAATTACAACTTTCTTAGCAGTACCTAAATAAGAGATAGTTGCATTCTCTAATTTGAAACCTCTTTCTTCAGAGATAACAGTTCCACCGGTTAATACAGCGATGTCTTCAAGCATTGCTTTTCTTCTATCGCCGAAACCTGGAGCTTTAACTGCGGCAATTTTTAATGTACCGCGAATTTTATTAACTACTAGCGTAGCTAAAGCCTCGCCTTCAAGATCCTCAGAAATGATTAACATTCCTTTACCTGCCTGAGCAACTTTTTCAAGCACAGGTAAAAGGTCTTTCATTGCTGATATTTTTTTGTCATGAATTAAGATATAAGGGTCTTCAAGGACAGCTTCCATTGATTCGGAATCAGTTACGAAATAAGGAGAGAGATATCCTCTGTCGAATTGCATACCTTCAACAACTTCCAAAGCTGTTTCGGTTCCTTTGGCTTCTTCAACTGTTATAACACCATCTTTACCAACTTTGTCCATTGCATCAGCAATTAAATTACCAATTGTTTTATCATTGTTTGCTGAAATAGAACCAACCTGTGCAATTTCATTTCTTCCTTCAACATCTTTGCTGACGGTTTTTAAATATTCAACAACTTTAGTTACAGCTAAATCAATTCCTCTTTTTAAATCCATTGGATTTGCGCCGGCAGTAACGTTTTTTAATCCTTCTCTATATAATGCTTGAGCAAGAACTGTTGCAGTTGTCGTTCCATCACCGGCAACATCACTGGTTTTGGAAGCAACTTCGCGAACCATTTGTGCACCCATATTTTCAACTGCATCTTCAAGTTCAATTTCTTTTGCAACAGAAACACCATCTTTAGTAACTGTTGGTGCACCGAATTTTTTTTCAAGAACTACATTCCGACCTTTAGGGCCTAATGTTACTTTTACAGCATTTGCTAATTTGTCCACTCCTTTTTTTAGCTTAGAGCGGGCATCACTATTAAATTCAATTAATTTTGATGACATAATTTATTTCCTCC
>CAZRMA010000017.1:16534-21463 GCA_964600655.1 uncultured Ignavibacteriaceae bacterium | reverse complement strand
AGGGTGGATTGGATTATGCTCATGCTCTTTTGGAAAAAACTTTTGGCACCCCTAGAGCTGTTGAAATTATTGAAAAGGTAAAGACACTTACAACTCTAAAAGGTTTTGAAGTCTTAAAAAAAGCTGATTCATCTCAGTTAATGAATTTTTTAAACAAAGAACATCCACAGACGATTGCATTAATACTTTCGCATCTTACTCCTTCACAAACAGCAGATGCTTTAAGAGAATTGCAGGAACCATTACGGACCGATGTTGTTCATAGAATTGCAACACTTGGAAAAGTCTCACCGCAAACTTTAAAACAAATTGAAAAGGTTGTTGATGAACTAGCCGGTTTAAGTATTGGACAAACTCTTAGTGCACTAGGTGGGACTAAAAGTCTTGCTTCAATTATGAACAAAATGAGCGTTACGATGAGCAAGGAAATATTAGACAGCTTATTGGAAGTTGATGCAGATATTGCGACAGAGGTAAAAAGATTAATGTTCTTATTTGAAGACATAATTCACATCGAAGATAAAGACATACAAAAAATTCTTAGAGAAGTGGAAAGAAAAGATCTGGCATTGTCATTAAAGGTTAGTGATGAAAAACTAAAAACCAAAATATTTAAAAATATGTCTGAAAGAGGAGCCGATCTACTGAAAGAAGAATTACAATTTATGGGCAAAGTAAAGCTCAAAGAGGTGGAAGAATCGCAAGCCAAGATAATAGATGTAATAAAGAAACTAGAAGAAACAGGGGAAATAACCTTAAACTTAACAGCAAACTCAACTGAAATTTATGTCTAATAGGATTGTTATAAACTCAAGAACCGGTTCGGTTAACTTTAAATTAAGAAAACATCTTGAAGAAGAGCCTGTTGACCCGATGGATAAGGAAATTGTTCTGAAACAAAAATCGTTTGATGAAAAGCTTCAGACAAAATATGATGAAGGTTATCAGCAAGCTTTTGATTTATTAAAAGATGATTTCAATAAAAAATATGATGAAAAAGTGAATGAAAAGTACGAAAAATTAAATTCAATGATTTCGGAATTAGATGAAAAGATGAAACAATATGAAAAATTATTTGCAAATAAAGTAATGGATTTTTCTTTTTTTATCGCTGAAAAAATTTTACACCGCGAAATAAAAAATGAAAGTATAATAAAAAATTCTATTAGCGACTCAGTGAAAAAGGTTATCGGGGCTAATTCAGTAATTATAAAATTGAACCCCTATGAAATTGAAACAATGAGTAAAGAAAATGAACAATTGCTAAATAACAGCTCATTTTCTAAAATTAGTTTTGAAAGTGATGAGAGAGTGGAGATAGGCGGGTGTATTGTAAAAACTGAAATAGGAAGTGTGGATGCTCGAATTTCTTCACAGCTTAATGAAATAAAAAAAATTCTTGATAATGAAGAATTAAACTACAGTCTATAATGGAAAATTTGTACAACTATATCGACTACTATAAAAGTAAAATAATTAATGCTGACTTATTAAAAGTAAACGGCCGTGTTTCTGACGTGATTGGGCTAATTATTGTAAGTATTGGTCCTAACGTTTCACTTGGTGAAATATGTATAATAGTAGATAAAAGGGGGATTGAAGTTTGTAAATCTGAAGTGGTTGGATTTAAAGACGGAAAAGTACTATCAATAGCAATAGGAGAAATCCACAATATTTCACCGGCATGTGAAATTATTGCAACCGGGAAAACATTTTCAGTCGGAGTCGGCGATGAATTATTGGGACGAGTATTAGATGGAATGGGAAATCCGATTGACGGTAAAGGTGAAATAAATTGTTCAACTAACTTAAGTATTTATCGTGAGCCTCCAAATCCATTGGAAAGAGATAGAATTAAAACTCCGCTTCAAACCGGAGTGAGGGTGATTGATGGTTTGCTTACGGTTGGGCAAGGACAAAGATTAGGAATATTTGCCGGAAGCGGTGTAGGTAAAAGTGTAATGCTTGGAATGATTGCACGAAACACTAATGCAGACGTGAATGTCATTACTCTTATTGGTGAACGCGGAAGAGAAGTTAGAGAATTTATTGAAAAAGATCTTGGCGAAGAAGGTTTAATGAGATCGGTTGTAATTGTAGCAACCAGTGATAAGCCCGCTCTTTTAAGAATGAAAGGTGCTTTCATTGGAACTACGATTGCGGAATATTTTAGAGATAAAGGGCTAAATGTTGTTTTGATGATGGATTCTGTAACACGATTTGCAATGGCTCAAAGAGAAATTGGTTTAACTATTGGTGAACCGCCCACGACTAAAGGTTATACTCCTTCAGTTTTTGCAATTTTACCTAAGCTGCTGGAAAGAGCAGGCACAACTGATAAAGGTTCGATCACAGGTTTTTATACTGTGCTAGTTGATGGTGACGATATGAATGAACCAATTGCTGATGCTGTTCGGTCTATTTTAGATGGGCATGTAGTTCTATCACGTAAACTTGCAAATATGGGACAATACCCTGCAGTTGATCCTTTGCAAAGTGTAAGCAGAGTTATGCCAGATATAGTTGATTCCGATCATCGAAAAAGGGCAATTGCATTTAATGAAATATTAGCAACATATAGAGAAGCGGAAGATTTAATAAATATTGGAGCGTATGTACGAGGAAGCAACCCTCAAATTGATCACGCACTTTCAAAAATTAGCAGTTTGAGAACTTATCTTAAACAAGATATGCTAGAGAAATCGTTATATGAAGAGACTGTTTTGAGGCTTAAAGAAATCATTGAAGAACCGTTGTGATATAAGCTATGGCAAATTTTAAATATAAATTTGAATCAGTAAATAAAGTGAAAGAAAACCTCGAGAAGAAAGCTCAAAAAGAAGTCGCTCTTGTTGATTTGGAAATTGAAAAACTGAAACAAGCTTATATAGATCTCGAAAAAAATGGAGTGGCTGGGTTAGCCAAGCAAGAGAGTAACAATGTAAGTGTAGGAGATCTTAAATTTGAAAAAAATTATTTGAACTTAATTAAAAACAGGTTAGCAGAAATTCAAAATAATTTATTCAAACTTGAAAAATTACGAGAGAAAAAAATTGGTGAACTAATTCAAAAAAGTAAAGAACATAAAATGTTTAATGCATTGGAAGAATCACATCTAGAAAGATTCATGCAAGAGCAGAATAAAAACGAAATGCTGTTTATTGATGAAATAGCAACCCAAAAGTTTAGTAGAGAAAATAAGTGAAACCAATAATTTTATATACAGTAATATTTGTACTTGCTTTTATTTTAACGAGCTTTGGAATTATACAACTGAATTCCAAGTTTAATAATATTTTTAAATTTGATTTCTCAGCAAAATCTTCCCGTGTGGATAACAAAATAGACCAAACCCCAAGTGATTCTACTTCAATAAATAAAGTTCAGAAAGAAGCTGTTTCAAACAAAAATCAAACTGTGCAAGACTCATTGCTGCAGAAACAAGCCAAATCTGATAGTCTTATCGTTGCGAGTAATATAGCCGATAATTCCAAAACTAATTTAGATGTAAATAAATCGAACAGCGCAGTAAATAAAAACGGCACTGTTGACATAAAACAAGAAAATCAAACTCCTACTGGCAATTTAAATTTAATTCCAGCAAGCCAAAAAATAGACAAAGTGGATAGTGCGTACATTAAGTGGGAAAAAAAGGCTGCAGGGGTTTACGAATCAATGGATCCTAAAAAGGCTGCTAAAATTATTCAGAACTTCTCCGATAATATGGCAAGAGATATAATCTTTGCAATGAAAAAAAATAAAGCAGCAGATATTTTAGCCGAACTTAATCCGGCATTTGCAGCAAGAATAATGAGAATGCCATGATGGAATTTAATCCACTTTTCTTAAATATTAATAGTCAAATAAGCAGTACGGGAAATCTAAAGCTGAACCGATTTGGTAATTTATCTTATTTGTTTAAAGATATTATTAAAGTGAATATGAATGTGGTAAGTTCAGGGAATGATATAAACGAACTCAATTCTCAGAATGAATTTGATAAAAACATAAATAATCTCAGTCAAATTTCAGTTAGTGAAGAAGAGTTAAAAAAAGTAATTGAAACATTACTTTCAAAATTTGGAAAACTTTCTAAAAATACTTTACCATCAAGTAAAACAGAAAAAGTTCTCAACAAACAAGATAGAGGTCAGAATAATAAAGATAAAGATCCGGCTGGTGCTTCTATCAATATAAATAATATTATCAGCCAGCTTGAAGCGGGGAAGGTAATCAAGTTAAATATTTCGGGTCTGGATGAAGACTATTCTTTAGAAATTTCTAAAACAACAGATGAAACAGTATCAGAAGGGGCCTCAAACTCTTTGGCTAACGAAAGTGTGAACTCATCTCTTGATGACATTCAAACCACAAAACAATTATTCACATTTAATAATCAAGCGGAAACCCAATCCAAAGGCTTTATTTTAAATAGTGATAACATCATAAGTAATCAAGCCGATAAAAGCAGCGCTGATAATATTCTATTGAATGAAAATTCTGGTCCAAACAAAAGTGAATTGAATAATATTGAGCAAAATGTTAAAACCGCATCTGAGGCAAATGTAGAAACAATTAATATCAACGGTAGCCAGACAGAAGATCTATTTAAAGAATTAAAGAGCTTACTGGAGAACAGGGCGGACAAAGTTGAAACCAGTGCAAATAAAACTGATCAAAATTACAAATTAAAAATTGTAAAGCAGGATAGTTCTAACATCTTAAATGAAACTCAGAATAACAATGCCTTAAGTAAATCTGAAGTTTTACAACCAAAAGTTTCCGAAGTGGTCTATAAAGATAACGAGAAATTACTCGAAGTAAACCAAAAACTTTCTGCAGAAGCTCAAAAAGATTTTAAAGAATTAGAAAATCAGAATAATACTTTTTCTAAGATTAAGATTTCTTCTTCTGAAGAAATATCAGAAA
>CAZRMA010000017.1:0-16434 GCA_964600655.1 uncultured Ignavibacteriaceae bacterium | reverse complement strand
GGATTCTAAGGAAGTAAAAAACAGCTCTGATGGGAAAAATATTAAACAATCTGATATAAAAGTACGAACTGATTCTGGTAATCAATCTTCCAACAACAGCACAGAATTAGGTGAAACGAAAAATGATATTGGCTTAAAAAATAATCAACAATCAAATTCTAAAGATCAATCAAATTTTAACGATCAGAATTCAAATCATGCCCAGAATCAGAAGGATTCAAAAACTTCAGTTGCGGCAATTAATTCCTCTAATCAAAATGACTCAACCAAAGAAGTCAAAACTGAATTATTGGATGATAAATCCAATAACCAAAAAATACCTGGGTCGCAATTTAGTTCAGAATTAAAGAACGCTCAAGATTCTGGTGTAAAAGAGACTAGGGGTGCACAGGTATTTCATGACCAGCCAAAAATGATTAAGCCTTCTCAAATTATCAATGAAATTTCGAGCTTTGTTCAAAAGGGGGATGTAAAAAGTATTGTCCTGAAATTAACACCTGAAAACTTAGGAAAAGTTAAAGTTGAAGTTAATATGATTGATAAAGTATTACACGCAAACATTGAAGTTGAAAATGAAAATGTTAGGCAGACCATTCAAACAAATTTCGATCAGCTGAAGTCTTCGCTAATTCAAAGTGGAATTACTGTTGCAGGATTGACGATTTCTCTAAATAATGGAAGTGAAAAAAACACTAAAACTTTTGAGGCTAAAAAGAAAACAACAAATTATAATCAGGAAATTAAATCGGAAGATAAATTAACAATAGCTATACCCAAAAAAATGGGCTATAACACTTATGAATATTTAGTGTAGGAGAATATTATGGTAGATAATGTAAGTAGTGTTTTAAATAATTATAACTCAACTGCATCTTCAACTGCAGGCAAGACTGTAATGGGAAAAGATGATTTCATGAATTTAATGATTACCCAGCTTAAAAATCAGGATCCATTAAATCCAATGGATAATTCACAGTTTTCTTCCCAATTAGCTCAATTCAGTTCATTAGAACAATTGCAAAATTTAAATGATTTAACCTCGCAGAGCATAAATGCAAATTATTTATTAACGCAATCCATCAATAATACTTTAACTTCAACCATGATTGGAAAGGATGTTAAGCTTTCCGGTGGAAATATCACAAATAGCGGGCAGGATAATATTCCATTAGGATATAATATAACCGGTAATCCTAGTTCTGTTACAGTCAACATTTATGATGAAAACGGAACCATTGTTCGAACCATAGAAGATGCTCCATCAGGTTCTGGTGATAATAAACTTTCGTGGGATTTTACCGATAATGATGGAAACAGGTTACCTGAAGGTAATTATAAATTTGAAGTTGACGCAAAAGACAGCGCGAAAGAAAGTTTAGATGTTTCTTTATTCAAATACGGAACTATTGATGGTGTTAAATTCACTGAAAATGGAACAGTTCTTTTAGTTGGTGGAGTAGAGTATTCACTTTCAGAAATTTCTGAAATATTAAATCCAAGTAATGAAGGAGGTTCAAACTAATGGCTGAAGTAAACGGAATAAGTGTACCATTTATTCCGATAAGCAATAATGAAAATTTCGGTAGGCCGCAGATTGAAAAAACAGGCAGCAGTTTTGACTCGATCTTTCAGCGTGAACTAGAAAAAATAAAATTTTCAAATCATGCTGTAAAAAGATTAGAAACAAGAAATATTCAATTGAGCGATGAAGAAATAAATAAAATTCAGAGCGCAGTTGAAAGAGCTGAGTTGAAAGGCTCGAAAGATTCTTTGGTGATGATGTCTGATACAGCTTTTATAGTAAATATACCTAATAAAACTGTTGTGACAGCTTTGCCGATAGGAAATGGTGGGGATAATATCTTCACAAATATTGATAGTGTAGTGTTCGCATAAAAAAAATTCATTAAATATAAGAGCGGGACCTTTTAAGGACGCTCTGATTCGGCTGACTGACTGATGCCGGATAAATCATAACTTAAAAACCTTAGGAGGTTAAAATGGCACTTCTTAATTCATTGTTCTCCGGCGTTTCCGGTATGCAAAATCATCAATCAATGATGGACGTAATTGGAAACAACATTGCTAACGTAAATACAATCGGCTTTAAAGGATCAAGAGTAACCTTTAGTGATACTTTCAATCAATTCGTAAAAGCCGGTACTAACCCAACAGAAACTTCAGGCGGTACAAATACTTTCCAGGTCGGATTAGGAATGAAAATAAATTCAATTGATAGAAATTGGAATCAAGGTACTTTTGATAGAACAGGCATTACCACTGATATAGCCCTGCAAGGACCGGGAATGTTTATTTTGAAAAGCAACGGCCAAAACTTTTTTTCACGTGCTGGTGCTTTTGTATTTGATGCCGATGGTAATTTAGTAAGTTCACAAAACGGCGCAGTTGTTCAGGGTAAAATTGCAAATGAAGACGGGGTTGTTCCTCCCGGTAATAATTTAGAGAACATAGTGGTTGATAAAAACTTGAAACTTCCTGCACAAGCAACATCCTTAATTAAATGGGGCGGCAACCTGGATAGTAATTCAGAATTAACAAGAAGCGAAATGGTTACACAGCTTGGCAACATCAATTTAAATGATGCAGGGCCGTTTACTTCAAACACAACTGTGTACAATGATTACGGAACTGCATTTACAATGAAAATGACATATACAAAAACCGGTACGCCGAATCAATATGATTTAAGCTGGGAAGTATTTGATACGGCAAATCCTCCTGTTTCCAAAGGAACTGGAAATTTAAACGGGTTAAATTTTATGGATGATGGAAACGGAAACTACAAGTTAGATGCAGCTTCTCAAGCATTATTTGACGGTACTAATAACCACGTGGTTGTTTCCGGTGATAACTTGAATTTCTTGTTTGACGCCTCTTCAATTACTCAAAATTCATCATCTTCAACTTTAAGCTTGTCTGCTGATGGGAACCGTGATCCTAACCTTGTAAGCGGTTCAGTTACTGTTTATGATTCATTAGGTAACTCTCACCAGGTAACATTGAAGTATTCAAAAGTTGATGATAATCAATGGACATGGACAATATCAGTCCCGGGCACAAGTACTCAAAGTGGTTCTTCTGAATCATTCACAGGCACAATGATTTTTAACTCAGATGGTACTTTGGATCCAGCAAATATCTCACCCAATAACCCAACTTTTACGTTCCAGCCAAAAGGCGGTGCAAATCCTGTTAAGATGGATTTAGACTTTGGAAGCGGATTCAGCGGTATTACACAAACATCAGCAAGTTCAGTAGTTTCATCCTTAAGTCAGAATGGTTATGCCTCTGCCTCTTTATCTAATATCAATATTGATCAATATGGAAAAATAGTTGGTATATTTTCAAATGGTTATACCAGTTCACTTGCTAAAATTATGTGTGCGAAATTTCCAAACTTAGACGGTTTGATAAGCAACGGTGATAACTTATTTTCTGCATACGCTAACTCAGGCGAACCTAGAATTGGTTCTCTTGGTGAAGAAACAAATACAACCGTTCAATCCGGTGCATTAGAACAATCAAATGTTGACCTATCTGAAGAATTCACAAGAATGATTGTTGCTCAGAGAGGATTTCAATCTAATGCAAGAGTGATTACAACTGCAGATACATTATTACAGGAAATCACAAACTTAATTAGATAATAAAAACATAAAATAGCATAATACTTCTGAGGCAGGTCTTAAAGAGATCTGCCTCTTTTAATTTTTATTCAAGTTAAATTAAACTTCAAATTTCCAACCAAGTGTAGAATAATAGCCAACAAATATTTAGAAATAATCTATTTTTCTTAATTTTTAAGAAATGAGCCATGGCATATCAATTGATTTAAGTAAACCACTATGGCAAAAGAAAAAGAAAAAATAGAAGAGATCGAAAAAATCGATTCAACGGATCAAAAAGAACTGAATGAACAAAGCGAAGCTGAAGTTCCAAAAGCTAAATCTTCGTTTAATATTAAAATAGTTCTATTTGGATTACCAATATTTATCCTTCAGTTAGTTGCAGTCTACTTTATAACTGCAAATTTTATAACAGGCGGAACCAGAAATGAAATCGAAATGAAGGATGGAGTAAAAACTGAAAATACAAAGGAAAGATCCCCTCTGTTTGATGGTGGAGGAGAACTTGGAAAATACATTCTTCCTATAGACGATATAATTGTAAACCCTTCGGGGACAGATGGGAAAAGGTTATTGCTAGTTTCATTAGGATTTGATGTGGCAGATGAAGAAAATAAAAATGAGCTAAAGAACAAGGAGGTTCTGCTTCGTGATGTTGTTATCTCAACTTTATCGAGTAAAACACTTCTTCAATTAGATGATGTGAGCTATAAAGACAGTTTGAAATACGAAATTGCTTCAAAGTTAAAACAGAAAATTCCTTCAATTAAATTAAATGATGTTTATTTCAGTAAATATATAATTCAATAATTATGGCTGAAGTCTTATCACAAAAAGAAATTGATCTGCTTTTAAATAAAGTTAAAAGCGGAGAAGAGGTGGCTGCTGAAACATCAACAAAGGAAGTCGTTCCTTTCGATTTCAGGCTGCCGAATCGTATCTCCAAAAATCAATTAAGAACCTTAACCAATATTCATGAAAATTTTGCGGAAAGTTTCGCATCCTTTTTAGTATCCAAGCTTCAAACAGTTGTAAATTTACAAGTGACTGCAGTAGATCAAATTTATTATTCAGAATACGTTTTATCTGTCTCAAACCCTGCATGCTTATTTACTTTTGATATTGAAGATACCGAAATAAAAGGCGTTCTAGAATTAAGCAATGAATTAGCATTTACATTAGTTGACAGATTACTTGGCGGCCTTGGAAAAGGGAAGAAACAAGCAAACGTAATTACTCCTATTGAACAAAAAGTATTAAACGTAGTTGTTGAAAGAGTAATGAAAGGATTGAACAAAGCCTGGCTTGTAGTTGATGATATGAATTTCAGGGTAGAACGCTTTGAGCCGGATATTGATTTCGCACAGATTACATCACAAAGTGAATCAATATTATTGGTAACCTTCGAGGTTAAAATCGGAGAAGAAACTTTCTTAATGAATATTGGAATTGCGACTTTTGCTTTTGACCAAATCCTTTCGAAGCTTTCATTTCAACGTTCGCCGAGCATTAGAAATATTAAAGCTAAATCAACCATATCAAAAGAAGTTATTTCAACACATTTATATAGCGCAATGCTTCCGGTTAAAGTCAATTTTGGTAGTGCACAAATTTCTATGAATGATTTAATAGAATTATCTGAAGGCGATATTATTAAACTTGATACTGTAATAAGCGACGAACATATAGTTCAAATTGCAAACAAAGACTTATTCTATGGGAGATCTGGCATTGTAAACAATCACAAAGCAATAAAAATTACTAGAAAAATAGAATCAAAAGAAAATCACCAGTAGAAGGAACTTCAATGGAAGAAGAAACTGTAAATCAATCAACTCCTGAAAAAGATGAAAAAATATCTACTAATGTAGCAGAATTTGAAGAGTTTGATGATTCCAAAAAGAAATCGGAAAATTCCGAAAAGTTGGATATGCTGAAAGACCTTCAGTTAAATGTTTATATAGAACTTGGAAGAACACAAATGCAAGTAAAAGATATTCTCGAATTAGAAAGAGGATATGTAATTGAACTTGATAAGCTTGCAAGCGAACCTGTAGATATTTTTATAAATAATAAAAAGATCGCCGAAGGAGAAGTGGTTGTAATAGACAAACATTTCGGGATAAGAATAACCTATCTTAATGATCCGGGCCGAAGCTTAAAAGGAATCTATAAATGAGTTTTTTAGATATCCTAAAGGCCATATTACCTTTAATATTTATAGTAGGGCTTTTATACGGAGTACTTTATTTTGTTAAAAAGTATGGAGTTTCTTTTAAAGGCAAAGCCACAAATTTAATAAAAATTAAAGTTCTAAGCTCTCAATTGTTAATGCCTAAAAAATATATTTCCGTTGTAAGAGTAGAGGATAAGATTTTAGTTTTAGGTGTAAGTGAACATTCAATCTCATTATTAAAAGAACTTGATTCAAAACTGGAAGATGTTGAAGTGGACAATTTTCCTCAAAGCGGTGATCAAAGTTTTCTCAAGATTCTTAAAAAGAATATCGGGCTAAAATGAAAAAGGCATTCTTTGTTTTTCTTATTTTCATTTGTGTAATCAGGTCAGATTATGTTTTAGCCCAACAATCTACAACCACTTTGCCTTTTCCTAAAATAGGGATTGATATAGGTAAATCCGATAACCCTGAAGATATTTCGGTAACTCTTCAAATATTATTATTGATGACTGTATTGGCTTTGGCCCCATCAATACTAATAATGACCACATCTTATTTAAGAATCATAATAGTTTTTCATTTTCTTAAAAGCGCTTTAGGTACGGCACAGATGCCGCCTGGCCAATTGCTCGCCGGAATTGCTTTATTTATTACTTTTTTTGTTATGGCTCCAACCTGGGAAAAAGTTAATGATGAGGCATTAAAACCATTGATGGATAAAAAAATCACAATGCAGGAAGCTTATGATAAGGGAATTGAACCTATCAGAGATTTTATGTTTAGAAATGTAAGGGATGCAGATTTAGAACTATTTATTGGAATGTCCAATTTGAAACGTCCCAAGACAAAAGAAGACCTTCCAACTTACGTTGTTGTACCGGCTTTCGCATTAAGCGAATTGAGAGCGGGATTCATTATAGGTTTCTTTTTGTTCATACCTTTTTTAATGATAGACATGATTATCTCGAGTATTTTGATGTCGATGGGAATGATGATGCTGCCTCCCATGCTTATTTCATTACCATTTAAAATACTATTGTTCATACTTGTAGATGGGTGGAATTTAATTGTTGGATCCATAGTAAGGAGTTTTGCATAAATGACTGAAGATATAATAATTGAGGTTTTAACAAATGCGTTTTATACCACCTTATTAATAATACTTCCCGTGCTGGGAGTTTCATTAGTGGTGGGAATTATCATTTCCATTTTTCAAGCCGCAACATCAATACAAGAAATGACCTTAACTTTTGTTCCCAAAATTCTAGTTACAGCTGTAACTATTATTTTTCTTCTCCCATGGATGATGGATAAAATGATTGCAATTACAAATAGATTTTTCACAATATTTTTAACATTGCTAAAATGAGCGGCATATTAATTACAGATTTTATAATTGTTATTCTTATCTTCTTAAGAATAATCTCTGCTTTTATGGCTGCCCCCGTATTTAATAGTGCGGCTTTTCCCGTTTTACCTAAACTCTTTTTAGCATTCGTGATATCTTATATAATTTTTTTAACAATTGATTCATCATCAATCCATGTCGATATCAGTTTATGGTGGTTATTCATAAATGCTGTAAAAGAAATATTCACCGGACTTGTAATCGGATTTATGCTGCAGTTTGTTTTTTGGGGTATTGAATATGCAGGAGGCTTAATTGGTTTTGATATGGGCCTGACAATGTCAAATGTATTTAACCCTATGGATCAATCACAATCAAATATAATTGGCCAAGCGTTAAATATAGGCGCCATTTTAATCTTCTTTCTAATTGATGGTCACCATTATATTATTAGAGGTCTGTCTTATTCATTCACAGCTATAAGTATTGGTAAATTCAGTTTTACAAAACCTTTTTTTGAACTTCTAATCAAATATTCCGCTTCGGTTTTTATAATTGCGGTGAAGATAGCGGCTCCAATTATGGTTTCTTTTTTTCTGATACACATTGGTGAAGGAATTATTGCAAGGGTAATTCCACAAATGCAGGTTTTCTTTGTAACACAGCCGCTTAAAATTGGATTGGGCTTTGCATTACTTGCTGGAATTACACCAATTTATGTCTATGTAATTAAAAACTTATTACAGGATTATGAAAACAGTTTATTTAATTTAATAAAAGCAATGGGAAGTTGATATGCCTGAGTCGGAAGGACAAGAAAAAACTGAACAGGCGACTCCCAAAAAGCTTCAGGAGAGTCGCGATAAAGGACAAGTAGCAAAGAGTATGGAAATTAACTCCTTTGCTATTTTTACGTCCGGACTACTTCTTCTTTTTATTTTTCAGCAATTTATAAGCTCGCAAGTATCTTCTTTGAGCAGGCAAATTTTCAATACATTAGATGTACTAAGTATTAGCGTTGATACAGTTCAGAATTTTGCAATAACAGGATTTTCATTTTTTGTTTTAACTGTTGCCCCAATATTTTTGGGTTTATTTATAATCGCACTTTTGGCAAGCATCTCCCAAATTGGGTTAAATTTTAGTGTTAAAGCCTTAGCTCCAAAATTTAATAAACTCAATCCTCTTCAAGGAATTAAAAAAGTTTTCTTTTCATCTAGTTCAGTTGTTGAGCTTTCCAAATCATTATTAAAGTTAATTGTAATTGGAGGCTTTTCATATATAGTGATAAAAGATATGATTAAAGAATCAACTTCTTTAATGGGATTAACAATTGAGGAAATTGTTAATTTTATGTTGGATTCAGCCTATTCACTATTACTGAAGATTTCCTTGGTTTATGTGGTTATAGCGGCAATTGATTTCATCTTTCAGAAGCATAAATTTAAAAAAGATATGATGATGACTAAGCAGGAAACTAAAGAAGAAAGCAAACAGACTGAGGGTGATCCGCTTATAAAATCGAGAATTAAAAGATTACAATATCAGATGGCCAAAAGCAGGATGATGAAAGATGTACCAAAAGCCGATGTTATAATAACAAATCCAACGCATTATGCCATTGCAGTGAAATATGACCTTCAAAATGATGGCGCTCCAAAAGTTATGGCAAAAGGTGTTGACCTTATTGCGCAAAAAATAAAATCAATTGCCATTGAACATCATATTCCTCTACATGAAGATAGAGAGTTAGCCCGTGCTTTGTATAAAACCTGCGAGATTGGTGATCAAATTCCGTATTCACTATTCCAGGCTGTTGCACAGGTTTTGGCTTATGTTTATAGGCTTCGAGATGAACAAAATAGAAGGTCAATAGTTTAATATGAAAAGGTTCGGCAAAAATACTGACATATTACTTGGCTTCGGCTTAATCTTTATACTCGGATTAATGTTAATTCCATTGCCCGCGGGAGTACTTGATTTCTTTCTAGCTATCAATATTACAATGGCAGTTTTAATATTAATTGTTTCTCTTTATATAAAATCCCCTTTAGATATTTCAGTGTTTCCTGGATTATTACTTGTATTAACATTATTCAGACTTTCATTAAATATTAGTTCAACAAGATTAATTTTACTTGATGGGTATGCAGGAAAGGTAATTGAAACCTTCGGATCATTTGTAGTTGGTGGAAATTATGTTGTTGGTTTCATAATCTTTATCATATTAGTAATAATTCAATTCATTGTAATTATTAAAGGTTCAGGAAGAATTTCCGAAGTTGCAGCAAGATTTACTCTTGATGCTATGCCCGGTAAGCAGATGGCGATAGATGCCGATTTGAATACAGGTTTAATTAATGATTCCGAAGCGAAGCAGAGACGCGAAAATATTAGCAGAGAAGCTGAATTTTATGGTGCCATGGATGGAGCAAGTAAATTTGTTAAAGGCGATGCGATAGCCGGAATATTAATTAATGCAATTAATATAATTGGTGGTTTTATAATTGGTGTTGCTCAAAAAGGAATGTCTTTTACTGATGCTTTGCACAATTATACTATTTTAACAATAGGAGATGGTTTAGTTTCTCAAATTCCTGCATTAGTAATAGCTACTGCTGCCGGTTTGGTTGTTACCAGAAGTGCTGCTGGTACGGCATTGGACATACAGATGAAAACCCAATTGCTAAAAAATCCAAGAGTGCTTGCCACGGTTTCAGGTGCAATTTTACTGTTTGCACTAGTTCCTGGAATGCCAACAATACCCTTTGTGCTGTTAAGTATTTCATTGGGAGTCGGTTCATATCTAACAAAGAAAAAAATAAATGAAATACCAGTTGCTGAAGCACCAGAAGAACCAGAAGCACAATCTGAGGAAGCTGTTGAACAATATTTACAGGTTGATCCAATTGAAATTGAAATAGGATACGGATTAATTGGACTTGTTGATGAAAAGCAAGGTGGAAATCTTTTTCAAAAGATCGCTTCAACGCGGAAATATATTGCTCTGGAATACGGGTTACTAATTCCGCCTGTGAGAGTGAGAGATAATCTCCAGCTTAATCCGAATGAATATTTAATTAAGATAAAAGGGAATGTAGTTACTCATTATGAAATCTATACCGATAGATATCTTGCTATGAATCCTGGAACTGTAACAGAAAAGCTTGACGGAATTCAGACTAAGGATCCAGCATTTAACATGGATGGATGCTGGATAAGCAAAGAAGAAAAAGACAAAGCCGAATTATTGGAGTATACAGTTGTGGACAGCACTTCAGTCCTTTCAACACATTTACAAGAAACATTAAAGAAAAACTTTGACAAAATTTTATCTCGTCAATCCGTAAAGCAATTATTGGAAAATGTTAAGAAAGATTATCCGGCAGTTGTTGAAGACATTAATAAAGAGATATTACCGATCGGAACCATTCAAAAAGTTCTGCAAGGTTTATTAAGGGAATTCGTTCCGATAAAAGATTTAGTTCAAATATTGGAAGCTTTAATTGATTATTCAAAAATAACTAAGAATGTTGATGTACTTACCGAATATGTTCGTCATTCTGTGGGAGATACTATTGCAAATCTTTATAAGGATGAGCATGGAATTATACGAGCAGTTGCGATGGGAGAAAACATTGAAACTTTTATAACAAAATCATTACAAAATCAAAAAGATTCGGTTCAAACACTTGGTTTAAGCCCGGTAATTTTGAAAGAACTAAACAAAGGGCTGGCGAATAATCTTGAGAAATTTAAGTTACTTGGTTATCCACCAATTGTTATAACTTCCGCTACAATTCGTCCTTACTTTTATAGATTGATTAATTCCAGCTTCCCGGATTTTTCTATAATTTCATATTCAGAGCTTCCATCACAAATAGAAATTGAATTTATTGACAGGCTTGAGGTGTTAAATGCAAATTAAAAAATTTAAAGCTTCTACATTAAAAGAAGCAACGCAAATGATGAAAGATGAGCTAGGCAGTGATGCCGTGATACTCGGAACAAGAATAATTGAAGGCGACTCTGAACTCAGCATCAAAAAAATGTTTGAAATCACTGCTGGTATTGAAGAAGTTTTTGTACATCAAGAAAGTGAAGTTAAAAGTTCTGACGGCAATTCTCAAAAAAACTTTTATGAAGAACTTCAGAAATTAGAAGAGAAAATTAATGCATCGAAATCGAAAAGATCACATGCGCAATTTAACTCGAATCATAAAGCAGGGAAATCACCTTTTACTAAAGATATCAGTGAAGATAAAAAAAGTATAAATAAATCAGTTCAAAAAGAATTAAAAGAAATTATTGACTTGCTTTATAATCGTGAGGTGCAAAAACCAATTATTTCTACTATTCTAGATAATCTTAAAAAATATAAAGGTTTACTTAATTCAGAGAATATTGATAGCTACGTTATATCCAATATTGCAACTATGATTCCCACCTATAATTTAGAGTTAACAAAAAATAATAAATCAAAAATAATTGCTTTAGTTGGACCAACCGGAGTTGGTAAAACAACTTGCATTGCCAAACTTGCTGTTATTTCCAAAATACTTCATAACCTCAATGTAGGTTTAATTTCAATTGATACATACAGATTGGGTGCAATTGATCAATTAAAGATATTTGCCGATATAAGCAATATTGATATGGAGGTTGCTTATGAAGTAAAAGACATGCCTGCGATTATTAACAAGTTCAAAAAGAAAGATATTATATTTATCGATACAGCCGGGCGTAGTCAAAAAAATATTGAACAGTTAAGGGAAACAGAAGAATTTTTAAAAGCTGTAAATGTTGATGAAACTTACCTGGTGTTAAGTTCCACTAGTACAACAAAAAATTTATTTGATGTTGCTGAAAATTTCAAGCTATATAAATATAACTCGGTAATATTTACTAAAATAGATGAAGCAGTTTCATTTGGTAGCATACTTAACCTTGTTTCTAATTTTGATGTACCGATAAGCTTC
Source organism: uncultured Ignavibacteriaceae bacterium (assembly GCA_964600655.1). Classification (GTDB taxonomy): domain Bacteria; phylum Bacteroidota; class Ignavibacteria; order Ignavibacteriales; family Ignavibacteriaceae; genus CAVSWT01. Next base: position 4,281 of record CAZRMA010000017.1, on the reverse strand, counting down.
ATTTCAAACGGACAGGTAATTCCCGACGATATTATTTCCGCTGATTCCGATTTTATTGCTAATATGATATATACAGGGAAAATCAGCAAATGATTGGGCAGGCTGAAAGGCTAATTGAACTAAAAAATTTAGCCTTAAACAAAAATGAAAAGAAGGCGCAAAAAGTTTTTGCTTTTTCTTCAGGGAAAGGCGGAACGGGAAAAACTTTTCTTTCATTAAATCTTGGTTATGCAATTTCAAAGCAAAATAAAAAAGTTCTTATTGTTGATTTGGATGCCAATCTTTCAAATGCAAATATTTTACTGGATATTGTTGCTACCAAAACTATATACAATTTTTTAACAGGAATAGAATCTCTCAAAGATTCAATAACCGAGGTTGAAACTAATTTTCATTTCATCTTCGGAGATTCTGGCAGAACAAATTATCCAGTTACAACCACAGCACTAGTCGATAAATTTTTTTCTGAGCTAAAAATTTTAGAAAGAGAATATGACTATGTGTTTCTTGATTTAGGTGCTGGAGCTGATGACCTTATCTTCAGTATCTTAATCAAATCAGATTTTAATATTGTTGTAACAACTCCCGAACCCACTTCTGTAATGGATGCATATGTAGTACTAAAGCTGCTGAAATTTCATAAGTACACCGGACAAAAGTGTGTGGTTATTAATAAGTGCAAAAGCGAAGCTGAAGGTGAAAATACTTTAAATAATCTTGATTCTGCATCAGCTAATTTTTTAAAAGAAAAAATTAATTGTCTTGGTTTCATTAGTGAAGACTCGTCCGTAAATGAATCCATTATTTCACAAAGTTTGCTAGTAAAACGAGCCCCTCAATCAAAGTTAAGCCATCAAATATCGAAGCTTGCACAGAAGCTATTTGAATACAAACATATGGCTAATATTAGCCGTCGACCATAATCAAATTCCTCCAAAAAACAAAAAAAAACAACTTTTCTTTTGCTTTCCTGATGGTATAGTAATTGAAAATTATATCAGAAAAATAGTAACATAATGAATAAAATAATTTTACAAATCGGTCTACTTACTTTCTGCATCTCGGTGATTTTCTTCAGCCGAAACCCGATTCCATTTTACGATGTGCTATTAAAATCATTTGCTATCTTTATAATAATAACCATCATGGGACACGTGTTAGCGTTACTTTTTATTCAATCAATTAAAAAACTTTCAGAAAATAAAGACGAAGAATTTTTTAATCTGAAAACCGAAAGTAAAAAGATATGAATAATACTCAGCTTTGGACAGATTACAAATCATCACCCACTTCTGCTCTTAAAAAAAGAATCATTGAAAATTATACCAAGCTTGTACACTATGTTATTCATAAATCAAAATTTGTTAACCTTGATATTTTGGATGACCGGGATTATTTCCAATTTGGAGTTGAAGGATTAAGTGAAGCAATTGATCGTTTTGACCCAACAGTTGGAACCAAATTTGAAACTTATGCAATTCAAAGAATAAGAGGAAAGATAATAGATGAATTGAGAAAGCTTCAAATTAAACCAAGGCCAACCAACCCAGAATCACCAAACCAGATTTATTATTCAAATGTATCACTTAATAGTTCGTTCGATGATGAAGAAGGGTATCAGCTTTACGAAATGATTCCCAATGATGATGAAACGCAGGATGAATCTTTAAATAAGCTTGAAGAAAAAGAATTTTTAACCAAAGCCATCAAACAATTGGAAGAAAGAGACCGTACGATAATAACTTTATATTACTACGAGGATCTAAATTATAAAGAAATTGCTGAAGTATTAAATATTACTGTTTCGAGAGTCTCTCAGGTACATTCAAGGATAATGAAAAATTTAAAAAACAAACTTGCATTCATAAACGTATAAGGCACCATGATTACAGAACCATTAACATATCAAAACAAACTTGCAGAGATAAAAGACTTACCTGCAATTCCTTCAATTATGATTGAAGTATCAAATTTGCTTAATGATCAGAACTCCAATACAGCGTATATCGCACGCAGCATAGAGAAAGATCAAGCACTTACTTTAAAAGTACTTTCTGTGGCAAACTCCTCTTATTATGGATTACAAAGAAAAATATCCACTATGGATATTGCTGTAAAAATACTAGGGTTCGATCACATGAAAGATATTGTCATGCGTCTGACCGTGCTTGAAGCATTTAGTACAAATCCATCAATGCATTGGGATAGGCAATCATACTTACTTCACTCTTTAATAATTGCAAATATGGCAAGGAAAATTGCAATGGAATTAAAGTACCCTCGTCCCGGAGAAGCATTTACTGCAGGTCTGCTGCATGATTTCGGTATATTGGTAATTAAGAGATATTTCCCGGAGGAATTCGAATATATTTGTGATACTGTTGAATCAAGAGCGGTCACATATCTTGATGCGGAATTAAAAGTGTTAGGTATGACTCATCAGAAAATCGGTCAATTTTTAAGTGAAAAATGGGCACTACCGGAATCTTTATCCAGCACAATTTTACATCATCATCATCCACTTAAATCGACTAATTCGAAGCTTGCATCAATAGTGCATGTTGCAGATTACATGACTCAAAAATTTCAGATTGCAAATATTGAATGGGATAAAGATCTAAAATTGGATACTAACATTTTTAATATCCTAAAATTTAATGACAGTGATGAGCTTGAAAAATTTATTGACGGTTTCGAAGAAATACTTAAAAAACAGTACGATGCAGTTAAACACTTATAAAATAAATAGTATTTACTAACACTTATAAATATAAAGACATGGAAACACCAACATATCAAAACATTTTATCGAGCGTAAAAAATTTACCTGCAATACCCACTGTGATGATTGAAGTTTCAAAGCTGCTTGATAATACAAGCACTAGTGCAAATGAACTAGGCAAACTTGTTGCAAAGGACCAGGGCTTAGTTGCCAAAATACTTTCTGTTGCCAACTCACCTTTGTACGGACTGCCTCGAAAAGTTTCTACTATTGATTTTGCCATTATCATTTTAGGTTTTGAACATTTAAAAGATATTGTAATGGCTCTTACAGTTTTGGAATCTTTGAAGGGACCTGAATCGCCAAGATGGGATCGGAAAGCTTACTGGATTCATTCTTTAATGGTAGCAAGTGCTTCCAAAAGAATCGCCGATGATATTGGATATCAAAAGTCAGGTGAGGCTTTTACCGCAGGGTTGCTGCATGATTTAGGCATAGCTGTAATTCAGAGAAATTTTATAAAAGAATTTAATGCTATTCTTGACCTGGTTGAAAAGGAATCCATACCTTATCTTGAAGCTGAAGTAAATGTAATGGGTGTAACTCACCAGGAAATAGGTGATTTTTTGAGTGATAAGTGGAAACTTCCCGAAACGCTTACTAAATCAATTGCCAATCATCATTATCCTTTAAAATCCGTAAATCAAAAGCTCTCAGCTATTGTACACCTAGCAGATTATATGACATATAAATTCCAACTGGGAAACATATCATGGGATGACAATTTTGTTTTGGATGAAGGCATAGTTAACATTTTAAATCTTCATAGTTTGGACCGTCTTGAAAATTTTGTAAACTCATTTGAAGAACTTTTTAAGATACAATTAGATTCAATTAATCATTTATGAGACTAATTAAAGAAAATACATTTAGATATGAGTCATTCTTCAACTTATTAGAAACTGGTAAAATTCATTCGGTTGATAATGATAAATTAAGATACTTTGCTGCTTCGCCAAATGATGAGAAAATGACATTAAAGGAAAATAAATATTTTCAGAAGATTTTTTCACTCCAAAAAGATTATGATTCCACAAATAATTTGACAGATGTTTGCAACACGCTTAATAAAACTTTAACCAGTATTAATAATGTTTTTAAAGCTGAAATATTTTTTACTGATAACGACCGCCATACTTTTGAACCTATTATTAAATCAAAAGAAACCTTTGAATACAATTTTTTTAATGTCTGCTTAAAAGAAGGGATCTTCAATAGAATATTTGAGAAACAATCTCCCATTCTCATCCCATCATCACAAAGAAAAGATAAAAAAAGAACTAACGAAAACTATTTGGTTTTTCCAATATCAAAAGGAAGGGAAAGACGCGGTATTCTTGCTTTAAGTACCAGCATGTTGTCGTTCTCTGAATCGAGTGAAGAATATAGTTTTATCAATTCTATAATTTCTTTAACAATAAATAAAATTGATTTGATAAAAAACAAAGATGAATTAAACACTACCTATAGTGAGCTTCAAGTATATCAGTCAAAACTTT
>CAZRMA010000016.1:17889-21637 GCA_964600655.1 uncultured Ignavibacteriaceae bacterium | reverse complement strand
AAAAAGAAAAAACGATAAATATGAATTTGCATCATTATTAAGCATTTTAAACTATCTGCTTTTTATGCATTCAACTATTTTCAAAGTTACTTGTTATGAACAAGCTTATTTATACAACCATTAACTTTCCCCTCCTTTTTATTATATTTCCACTCAAAATTTTTGAAATCATTCATTGAGGTTAAGAAATAAATATGTCCAAATCTTCAAATTCAGACGTACTAGAAAAAATTGTTTCTCTCTCAAAAAGAAGAGGATTTGTTTTTCAATCAAGTGAAATATACGGCGGTTTAAACGGCTGCTGGGATTACGGCCCACTTGGGGTTGAACTTTTGAAAAATGTAAAAGAAGAATGGTGGAAGTTTATGACTTACCGCGAAGATGTGGAAGGTCTTGATGCGTCAATTCTAATGCATCCAAAAGTTTGGGAAGCTTCCGGCCACGTAGAAAATTTTACAGACCCGATGATTGACTGTAAACAATGCAAAGCAAGATTCAGGCTTGATGTACTTGGTGACCAGTTAAATGAAAAGAAAAAGAAAAAAGCTATCGAAGCATTAAAAGAAAAAATTTCAAGTGATATTTCTTTAACCGAAAATTTTGAAAACATCTTTGGTGATGGAAGCAGCTTCGATGAAAAGTTTAATCTACTTCTTGAAAATCCAGAATTGGGGAAACTAGTATTGAGTGAAATTAATTGTCCGCAATGCGGAAACAAAGATACTTTTACAGCTGCCCGTCAATTCAATTTAATGTTTAAAACTTTTGTAGGCCCGGTTGAAGATTCCGGAGCAGTGGTATATTTGCGCCCTGAAACGGCGCAGGGAATCTTTGTTAATTTTTTGAATGTACAAAGTTCCTCAAGACAAAAATTACCTTTTGGAATTGGACAAATTGGAAAAGCATTTCGTAATGAAATAAATACAAAAAATTTTCTATTTAGAACACGTGAATTTGAACAAATGGAAATGCAGTTTTTTGTAAAACCAGCCGATGATAAAAAATGGTTTGATTACTGGAAAGCAGAAAGATTAAACTGGTTCACTTCTTTAGGAATGACAAAGGAAAAACTTCGTTATCACGATCACCCCAAAGAAAAACTTGCACATTATGCAAAAGAAGCGACTGACATTGAATATCAATTCCCATTCGGTTGGGGAGAGATTGAAGGAATTCATAACCGAACTAATTTTGATTTAAGCCGCCACGAACAATTTTCAGGTAAATCATTAAAATATTTTGATGAAGAATCGAAAGAAAAATTTATTCCATTTATTATCGAAACATCCGCAGGCGCAAGCAGATCTTTCATGGCTTTTTTGACAGATGCTTATTATGAAGAGGAAGTCAAAGGTGAAAATCGTTCCGTACTTAGATTTCATCCAAGATTGGCACCAATTAAAGCAGCGATTTTTCCTTTAGTGAATAAAGACGGGATGCCTGAAATTGCCAGAAAAATTGAAAAAGATTTACGACGAAGCTTAAAAGTATTTTATGATGATAAAGGCGCTGTGGGAAGAAGATACCGAAGACAGGATGAAGCGGGAACTCCATTTTGCATTACAGTTGATACTCAAACTCTTGAAGATCACTCAGTAACTGTTAGGGAAAGAGATTCAATGGAGCAAGTGAGGATTGACAGCAGTCAAGTGCTAAATTACTTGATAGAAAAACTGCATATTGATTGATATATTTTATATTATGATTAAAAAAAATTAGAAAGAAGTTAAATGTTCAAAATAAAATCTTTATCTATAATCTTAACTGTTTTAACAATCGCAATGTTCCTATTATCCAGTTGTACATCAGACACAGCAACTAATCCGCAGCCGGCTGAATCATCCGTAGCCCCGCCAACTAATGTTGATTTATTAGTTGATGCGGTTACAGTTGGAGGCGGTTCTTACGCATTAATTTTCTGGAAACCATCAACAGATGAAAGCAAGGCCGATTTTAATGGGTATAGAATTATTACTTATACATTAAATTCAAGTAATGCAATTACCGGAACTTATTCAAATAACTTAGTCCCTAAAAGTACACATACACAGACTGTAAGTTCAATTTTAAGAGGGACAAGATATATTTCATATGTACGCTCCGAATTAACTGACGGTACTAAAAGTGATTCCGTTGCAACTAAGATTTATGGTGGAGTTTATTACGGCAATGACGGTGTGGTTGACGAATTTTCAAATACAGCAAGCACAAAAAGCGGTTATGGTTGGAACGTTAGTTCAGGCGCCGGGAAACAATATTCGTTAACAAATACTAATGCTTCATCAATTGATATGTATATGGGAAATGATACCGGTTTAAAATTTAATTCACCTAAAAACAATGTTAATCTAAGCGGGGCTAAAACAACTTTGTTTGATGTTGTCGGAACAGGACAGGACGCATTTGATCAAACTACTTTAGATGAGCCTACTTTTTCGGTAGCAGATGTTGTTGCTGATCAAGTATATTTAATTAAAACTCAAGAAGGAAATTATATTAAAGTTTGGGTGAAAAGCATAAGTCTTGCAAACAACATAAATACAGCTCATTTTGATTATAAAGTTCAGCCGATAGTTAATCTAAAATTAGTAAAAAAATAAACAGCAACTTTTTTAAGCGGGATTAGTATAAAACGGAGAAAAATTTAATTGGAGTAAAAGATTTTTCTCCATTTTTATTTTAAAGTTAATACCAGAACATTGGATATTTATAATTGAAAAAAATCATTTTTATATTTTTAATATTATTAACAGCAAATCTTTTTGCAAAAGATGCAAAATTTGATTCACTGGTTACAAACGGGATCAGGCAAATTTATAATATCAAATTTCCCGCCGCTGAAAAAACATTCCGAGTATTAATAGCTGATTACCCGAATCATCCAGCAGGAAGATTTTTTTTAGCAATGATAGACTGGTGGAAAATATTATTGAACATAGATGATGAAAATCATGACGATATTTTCTTTCAAAAACTTGAAGATGTTATTTATCAATGCGACGAGCTATTGGATGAAAATCCGAAAAATGTTGATGCACTTTTCTTTAAGGGCGGCGCTATCGGTTTTAGAGGGAGGCTGCGTGCATTCCGCGAAAGTTGGTTGAAAGCTGCTGATGATGGAAGAGAAGCGCTGCCAATAGTTGAAGAAGCTTCAAATCTTGACCCGAATAATAAAGATGTGCAATTAGGGTTTGGAATATATAATTATTATGCAGCGGTTATCCCTGAAGAATATCCGCTTATAAAACCTCTGATGATTTTCTTCCCAAATGGCGATAAACAAAAGGGAATTGAACAGTTAAATGATACTGCTGTAAATGGAAAATATGCAAAATATGAAGCACAGTATTTTTTAATGACTCTGTATTATAATTATGAAAAAAATCCGTACAAAGCAGATGAGTATGCAAAAAGATTAACCGGTGAATTTCCGGATAACCCTATATTTGAAAGATGGAGAGGGAGAATTGCGGCAAAGAGGGGAGACATGGTATTATCATCAAGTGTCTTCAAAGATTTTTTAAATAAAAGCAAAAGCAAATATCCAGGCTATGAATATAAAAAAGGAATTAGAGAAGCTGCTTATTATGTGGGCCTTCAGTATAAAAATGAAAACCAGCCGGATTCGGCATTAATATATTTTCAAGAATGTGAAAAACTTTCGCGTGAAGTTGACAACGATGAGGAAACAGGATTTTTAATTAATTCAACTTTATCGTTATTCCAGTCGACGATTAACTGCTCACGC